>JAYTYH010000026.1:0-3124 GCA_043742485.1 Rhizobacter sp. | reverse complement strand
CGAGGTCTGAAGCATGGGCAAATTGGTCGTATCGCTCGACGGTGTCGTGATCAAGGAAGTGCAGATCACGAAGGACAAGACCACGCTCGGCCGCCGCCCGTACAACGACATCGTGATCGACAACCTCGCCGTCAGCGGCGAGCACGCGGTGTTGCAGATGGTCGGTGCCGATGTCTTCATCGAAGACCTCAACAGCACCAACGGCACCTACATCAACGGCAAGGCCGTCAAGAAGCAGCTGCTCGCCCACAACGACACCGTCGAGGTCGGCAAGTACAAGATCAAGTTCATGTCCGAAGACGGCACGGACTACGAGAAGACCATGATCATGAAGCCGGGCGCCATGTCGTCCGGCGCCGGTCAGGGAAGCTACACCTCCAGCGGCCGGGCCTCCAGCTTCGGTGCTCTCGGCGGTGGCGCGGGCGCCAGCATCGGGCCGGCCACGATCCGCGTCATGAACGGCGCCGCAGCGGGCCGCGAGGTCGCGCTCACGAAGGTCGTCACCACCGTCGGCAAGCCTGGCGTGCAGGTGGCGTCGATCACCAAGCGGCCTACCGGCTACGTGCTCGCGCACGTCGAAGGCACGGCCCGCCCCACGGTCAACAGCACGCCCCTCGTCGGCGAGACGCTGCCGCTGAAGAACGGCGACGTCATCGAGCTCGCGGGCACGCAGATGCAGTTCGTGCAGGCTGCCTGACGCCACGACTTCGGCCCACGCGCGGCGACGGACCGAGTCGGAGGCGCCACAGAGCTACCCAATTAAATGAGAATTAATTGGGTAAAGGCCGCGAGGGCCCATTCGAAGAAACGCGTCACCCGCATCGCTCTACCGGCTCCATGGGCTGGCCTTTCGAACGCAATACGCCGAGCTGAAGGAGCGCAGTCGGGCCAGTGGTCCGCTCCTGCCCGGAACGCCAGGAACTTTGTGCGAGAGAAATGGCACAGGGCATGGCTACTAGTGTCGAGTCTATTGCGCCGCCCCGGGCCGACAGGTCGAAGAGCTGGTGGGGTCCGCCGGTGACGTTGCAGCCCTGACCGCGGCACGGGAGCGGATCGAGTTCTCGAGCTGGGCTTCCAGGCAGGTTTCCGACCTCCGCAAACTCCAATTCCAAGTGGCAGACAAGAGCGCGGCGCGCGCTCTGGTCGAGCTGCACAACAACGGCGCCTTCGAGGCTGGGTTGATCGTCGTTGGAACGCTCTGCTACATGGCTTGGCTCAATGAGCTGGGTGCGAAGGCCGTCGCGGCTAGAACCGAGGACATCGATCTGGCTCGGCGCCAGCCGCTCAAGCTCGCCGTGCCACTTCCCTTTTTACAAACCGTTCAGGCGACCAAGCTTCCGTTCGTGGTCGCTCCAGGAATGCCGAGTCAGCCGCCGCCTACCTCCGTCAAGCTTCCGGGCCGAGAGGGATTGAGAGTCGATCTTCTTGCCCCGTCACGCACTCTCGGAGCCACCGTGCGGATTCCGGAAATGGAATGGCATGCGCAAGGTGTGCCCCACTACGAATACCTCCTCGACCATGCCGTTGAAGCGACGGTGCTTGCCGGTGGAGCCTGCATCGCTGTTCGATTGCCGAAACCCGAGCGCTGGGTCTGGCACAAGCTGTATTCGAGCGTCTCGCGGCAGGGCAGTCCGGAGAAGGCGACAAAGGATCTCCTGCAGGCGGTGACGCTGGCGGCCATCCTGATTGAACAGAACGACGAACTGCTCGACGACTCGGTGCGCCAGGCTCCAGCCGCCTTGCGCGCCGCAGCGAAAAAGCGATTGCCCGCCATCCGACGCGCGCTCCAAAGCCACCCGCAAGCCCTGGATCAATTCGAACGCGCCCTCGGGTAGCGCATTGGCGGGGCGGACCGGGCACGACGTGAAGCATTTCACGGCAACCCAGCGCCTGTGGGTCCACCGCGTGCCAAAGGCGGCAAATGCGAATTCGGACCCTTGTGCGTCGGTGCGTGGCAGCACAACATCCCGCCTTCGACCCACTCTGCCGGCACCGCCACCTGCTCGTGCTGCGCCCTTCCGCCCCCTCATGATCGTCCAGGTACTCGGTTGCTCAGGCTCGATCGCGGCCGGCTGCAGAACGACATCGTTCCTGCTCGACGACGACGTTCTCGTCGACGCCGGCACGGGCGTCGGTGACCTGCCGCTCGACGCGCTCGCGCGCATCGAGCACATCCTCATCAGCCACTCGCATCTCGACCACATCCTGGCCATCGGCCTGCTCGCCGACAGCGTCATGCGGGCGCGCCGGCTCGCCGCCCGCGGGCCGATCTGGGTTCACGCCCTGCCGGAAACGCTGGCCGCGCTGCGCGCCCACATCTTCAACGGCGTGATCTGGCCCGACTTCACGCGGCTGCCGAGCGCCGAGCATCCGGTGCTGGCGCTGACGCCCATCGCCGTGGGCGACGTCATGGAGCTCGGCGGCAAGCGCATCGAGGTGCTGCCCGCCGCGCACACGGTTCCGGCGGTGGGTTTCGCGGTCGATGGTGGCGAGGCCGGCTGGTGGGTCTACACCGGCGACACCGGCCCCAACCCGCTGCTCTGGCAACGCATCCAGCAGATGAAGGTGGCGCATCTGGTGATCGAGACGGCATTCAGCGACGACGAGCGCCATCTCGCCCGCATCAGCCGGCATCTGTGCCCGGCCGCGCTCGGCCACGAGCTGAAGCTGCTCGGCGGCAGCGTCGACGTGCACATCACGCACATCAAGCCCGGCGAGATGAACGCTGTGATGGACGAGATCGGCAAGCTCGGCTCGCCGCATCGGATCCGGGCGCTGATGGCGGGCGACGTGACTCACCTCGATCACAAAGTGGTTGCCGCGGCCTGACACATCGGCGTCGAGAAATGTCGTCTCGGGCGTGAATTTTCCGTTCCGCCGGCCGCGCTTTGTTAGCTGGCCGGCATCACTTCGCGCCCGAACGGCCGAAAAACCGATGGCACGGCAGATGCACTCCCACATCGAAGCCATTTCTCGTTTTCCATTTATCAGCTCGGAGCCATTCATGAAACGTCATATTCAGCAGGGTTTCACCCTCATCGAGTTGATGATCGTCGTCGCGATCATCGGCATCCTCGCAGCGGTCGCGCTGCCGGCGTATCAGGACTACACGAAGCGCGCCAAG
>JAYTYH010000025.1:0-9059 GCA_043742485.1 Rhizobacter sp. | reverse complement strand
GGTCCCGGCCTCGTCCATCGCGCAAGCGATGACGTGAGTGAGAACGTTTGCCCTCTTTTCGCGCGTTAAGCGCACGAATGGGACTGCTGCAGCAGTAGCAATTGGCACGCTGCGCGGCCCGTGCGCCTGCGGCACTTGCATCGCTACGAGCGGCGCCAAGGCGGCCAGCCCTTGCAGGAGGGGTGAAGGAATGTCGGGCCGTTTGAGAGCTACGAACAGCGCCACCACCTCGTATAGCGACACACGCGCCCAGTCCTTACCGGCCGGCGAGTGCCCCCTAGATACAAAGATCGGACCAGCATCCGTCGCAAACCTCTTCGCGTGTGCAATCGCCGTGTAGAAGTCAGCGCGTTTAGTGTCGTTGGGAAAGCTGTCCGATCTGAAAACGACGCCGACCCGGGCAAACTGATTCGGTGACGGCTCTAGGCTGTCAGGATTCAAATTCAGCACTAGTGCTACGCCTTGCCATAGCTCAACCTGCGCCGGCGCTTTGGTCCATAGCTTCCAGTCGATCGACATTGCATCCCCCGATGCGCCCCGTCTAGGTGCCCCAGCGCAACACGTCGGGGGCCGTGTCTTGGCCTGTTGGCCTGCTAGGGCATATCGATTTTCGGAGGCGGTCCTTAACTAGGTTGGGTTTTCCGCAGCGTGACCACGTTGTTTGAAATGGGCTCGACCATGGCGCAGAAGGCCGCCCAGTCGTCCATCATCTGGCGGCGCTTGTCGAGCAAGTCACCGCGCCGATAGGCGGCCTCGACCTTGTTGCCGATCGAATGTGCCAACGCCATCTCGGCAGCCTCGCGGGAGTAGTTGGTCCGCTCGGAACACCAGTCGCGAAAGGTGGAGCGGAACCCGTGCGGCACGGCGTCGACCTTCATCCTGCGCAGCACCGCTGTAAGGCTCATGTCGCTCAGCATTCCGCCTCGCGGCGAGGCAAAGACCAAGTCAGTGCCTCCCATGCGTGACGGGCTCCTGAGGACAGCGAGAGCTGCGCTCGACAGCGGCACCCGGTGCTCCTTTGCTGCCTTCATGCGCTCAGCGGGGACGGTCCACACGGCCGCGTCCATGTCGAACTCCGCCCAAGATGCGCCCCGGACTTCTCCCGAGCGGGCAGCTGTGAGGATGGTGAACTCCAATGCTTTAGCGGCCTGCCCGGCCTGCGAGCGAAGCGACGCCATGAAGTCGGCCAATCCAGAGACTGGGAGTGCGGCATGGTGGCCCGCGTTCGCGACGGAAGACGGAGCCGGCAGGACGTTGTCCAGGTGTCCTTTCCAGCGAGCCGGGTTGAGCCCTTCACGGTAGCCGCGCACGGTAGCCCAGTCGATCACGGACTCAAGCCGGCCGCGCAATCGGGATGCGGTCTCCGTCTTCGTTTTCCAGATGGGCTCCAGTACCGCCAGCACTTGCGGCAAGGCGATATCTCGCACGAGAAGGTCGCCGATGAGCGGATACGCGTAGGTCTCCAACGTGTTGCGCCACTGCTGAGCGTGCTTCGGATTGCGCCAGCCGGCCTCATGGGTGTCGATGTAGGCGAGGGCGCAGTACTTGAATGTCCGCGCGACGGCTTGGTCAGCCTTCAATGCGCTTCTGAGCGCCCGAGCATGAGCGATAGGGTCAATGCCGCTCTTCACCTTGGCGCGGGCTTCTCGCGCCGCGTCACGAGCGCCGGCAAGGGTCACGTCCGGGAAGCCGCCCAGGCCCATGTCGCGCCGCTTGTTGCCAACCTGCACGCGCAGCACCCAGCTTCGAGTGCCCGTCTCTGCGACTTGCAAGGCGAGGCCTGCAACGCCTCCAACGAAATGAAGTCCGGGGATGATGAGCCGGCTGGCTGCCAGCGGCCCCAGCTCAATCGCTTTTCTTCCCACGTGAGACTCCTATCCATCCCGGCACCCATCAATTATGTCGAGACCGTCTGATACGTCAAGACATGGGGTAAGGCAACTGACGAACGGTCGAGTGCCTCGTTACCGGGCTAGAGAGGTGCCCGATGAGATGCGGTGAGACGGGATTGATGGGTACGGGTGGCGGAGACGGTGAGATTCGAACTCACGGGGGAGTCGCCCCCCCGGCAGTTTTCAAGACTGCTGCCTTAGACCACTCGGCCACGTCTCCCGTGTGCGCCGGCCACGCATGGCGACGCCCATGCGTGATCTTCGCATGGCCCCCGCTGCGCGCCGATGCCGCATGTTCCACTGCGCGGGCACGCTGCCTGCAGGCACACCGGCCACACCCACCTTCGCCCGGATGAACACTGCCACTCTTTTCGCCGACGACTCCGGCTCCACCCCCGGGCTGCGCGGCCGCAGCCTGTCGCAGGTGCACGGCTCGATCGTCGCGCCCGATGCCGCCGCGCAAGGCTCGGCGATGCGCCGCATGTTGGCCTTCTTCGGGCCCGGCTATCTGGTCGCGGTCGGCTACATGGACCCGGGCAACTGGGCCACGTCGCTGGCAGGCGGCTCGCGCTTCGGCTACTCGCTGCTGTCGGTGATCCTGCTCTCCAACATGATTGCGATGCTGTTCCAGGCCGCCGCCGTGCGCCTCGGCGTCGCCGCCGGCATCGACCTCGCACAGGCCTGTCGGCAGCAGTTCTCGCGACGCGTGAGCTTCATGCTGTGGCTGTTCTGCGAGGTCGCCATCATTGCCTGCAACGTCGCCGAGGTGATCGGCATGGCGATCGGCCTGAACCTGCTGTTCGGGCTGCCGCTGACGGCCGGCGTCGTCGTCACCGCGCTCGACGTGACGCTGCTGCTGGCGTTGCAGCGGCGCGGCTTTCGCTGGCTCGAGGCGGCCATCATTTCGCTGATCGCCGTCATCGGCGTCTGCTTCGCACTGCAGATCGCGTGGCTGCATCCGCCCCTGACGGCGGTGCTCGCCGGCTTCGTGCCGCGGCTGCAGATCGTCACCGATCCGGGAATGCTCTACATCGCGGTCGGCATCGTCGGGGCCACCGTGATGCCGCACAACCTCTATCTGCATTCGTCGGTCGTGCAGACGCGGCGCCACGAGCGTTCGGTCGGCGCCCGCCGCGAGGCCATCCGGTTCGCGACCATCGACTCCACTCTGGCGCTGGCGCTCGCCTTGTTCGTCAACGCCGCCATCATGATCCTCGCTGCCGGCGCCTTTCATCGGCCCGGCGCGGCCCCGGTCGAAGAGCTGAGCGACGCCTACCGGCTGCTCTCGCCGCTGGTCGGCGTCGGCATCGCCAGCGCCTTGTTCGGCGTGGCGCTGCTCTGCTCGGGGCTGAGTTCGTCAGTCACCGGCACGCTCGCCGGCCAGATCGTGATGGAGGGCTTTCTCGACCTGCGCATGTCGCCGGCGGCGCGGGCCATGTTGACCCGCGCCATCGCGCTCGTACCCGCCGTCGCCGCGACGGCCTGGTACGGCAGCGCTGGCGCCAACTCGCTGCTCGTCTTCAGTCAGGTCGTGCTCAGCATGCAGCTGCCGTTCGCGATCGTGCCGCTGCTGCTTTTCACCACGCGCAAGAGGCATCTCGGCGAGTTCGCGTTCGGCCGCGGCATGGCCGTGCTGCTCTGGGCTGCGGCCGGGATCGTCGTCGCGCTCAACGTGTGGATGCTGCAGCGGCTGATCTTCGGCTGATCAGAAGCCGAACCAAGCTCGAGCGAGCGGCAAGAGCCCGCCGAAAGCGCCTGACGACACACCCGGCGCTGTCGTCGCCTTTGTGTGGTGATGCCGTTGCGCATGGCTGTGGCCGTGTAGCAGCGTCGCCAGCGCCGGAACCTGGTTCGCCTGCGTCGGCGCGGCCGGTTCGGCGTTCAGCGCACGACGGAAGTCGCGCAGGGTCGTCGCGCACTGCAGCGGCACAACGACGGCAGGCAGCCAAACCACCACTGCGCACAGGAAGCTGCGCGTGCCGGCGGAGCGGACGATGCCGGCCATGACGCGGTCGGCACGCAGCGCTCTGCGGAGGAGGTTTCTAGCGCGGTGGCGCGAGGTTCAGCGCGAGGCGCCGCAATCGACCTGGAAGAACTCGCGCGCGGCGCCGTCGAGCCGCACCGCGGTGAGCTTGCCGCCCCAGACGCAACCGGTGTCGAGGCTGAGCAGATCCGGCCGGTCGACGAGGCCGAGCGCCGACCAGTGGCCGAAGGCGACCGGCACGCCTGCGGTGAGGCGGCCGGGCGCGTCGAACCACGGCACGAAGCCCGGCGGGGCGCCGTCGGCGCCTTCCTTGGCAGCGAAATCGAGCGTGCCTTCGGCATCGACGAAGCGGATGCGCGTCAGCACGTTGAGCGTGAAGCGCAGGCGCTCGGTCGGCCCGCTGACCGCCGCCCAGTGGGTCGGCTCGTTGCCGAACATCGTCGCCAGGAAGTCGCGCGGAGGCTGCTCGCGCAGCGCCGTCTCGAGTGCTGTGGCGAGCGTGAGCGTGGCGTCGAGCGTCCACTGCGGCACGACGCCGGCGTGCAGCATCAACCAGCCGTGCGCGTGCACGGCCATGCGGCGCTGGCGCAGCCACTCGAGCCAGGCTTCGCGGTCGGGGGCGTCGAGGATGTCGTCGAGGGTGTCGCCACGGCGGCTCCGGCGCACGCCGGCGGCGACGGCGAGCAGGTGCCAGTCGTGGTTGCCGAGCAGACAGGTGGCAGCGTCGCCGAGGCCGCGCAGCCGTCGCAGCGCGGCAAGCGAGCCCGGCCCGCGGTTGACGAGATCGCCGAGGACGTAGATCTGGTCACGCGAGGCGCTGAAGGCGATCGCGTCGAGCAGGCGGTCGAGGGCGCCGTCGCAGCCTTGCAGGTCGCCCACGAGGTAGTTCATGGATCGATTCTGCTACGCTGGCCGCCCGACTTCGCCCGCGCTGATGCGCCCGCGCATGGACGTTGCCCTCCTGCTGTTCCTGATTCTGTTGAATTCGCTGTTCGCCATGTCGGAGATGGCGCTCACGGCCAGCCGCAAGGCTCGGCTCCAGGTGATGGTCGAGGCGGGGGACACCGGCGCCTGGCACGCGATGGCGCTGCACGACGATCCGACCAAGTTCCTGTCGGTCGTGCAGGTCGGCATCACCTCGATCAGCGTCCTCAACGGCATCATCGGCGACGCTGCCTTCTCGGCCCCGTTCGCGAACTGGCTGCATGCCACCTTCCCGATCGGGGACCGTGCCGCGCAGGTCTCGGCCACGGCGATGGTCGTGGTCACGATCACCTTCCTCAGCATCATCTTCGGCGAGCTCGTGCCGAAGCGCATCGGCATCATGTATCCGGAGTCGGTGGCACGCGTCGTCGCCCGGCCGATGGAGTGGCTCTCGCTCATCGTCCGGCCGTTCATCAAGCTGCTTTCCTGGTCCACCGAGGCAACGCTGCGGCTGATGGGCCTGCACGTCGTGCCCGACCGCAGCGTGACCGAAGAGGAGATCGCGGCCAGCCTCGAGCAGGGGCTGGATGCCGGCGTCATCGAGGCGCAGGAGCACCAGATGGTGCGCAACGTCTTTCGCCTCGACGATCGCCAGGTCGGCTCGATGATGATTCCGCGTGCCGAGATCGTCTGGCTCGAGGCCTCGAGCAGCGCAGAGGATGTGCTGCGCGTGATCGGCGGCACCGAGCATTCGCGCTACCCGGTGTGCCGCGGCAGCCTCGACGACGTGCTCGGCGTCATCAGCGCCCAGCAGCTGCTGCAGCAGGCGATCCGGGGCAAGCCGTTCGCCGTCGACGAGAACCTGCAGTCGCCGGTGTTCGTGCCGGAAACGCTGTCGGGCATGGAGCTGCTCGAGCACTTTCGCGCCTCGGCGACGCAGATCGTGTTCGTGGTCGACGAGTACGGCGAGGTGCAGGGCATGATCAGCGTGCGCGACGTGCTCGAGGCCATCACCGGCGAGTTCGGCGCCCAGACCGGCGAAGACTCCTGGGCGGTGCGCCGTACCGACGGCAGCTGGCTCTTCGACGGCCTCATCCCGACCCAGGAGCTGAAGGACCGCCTCGACCTGAAAGAGCTGCCCGAGGAAGACCGTGGCCGCTACAACACGCTGGCCGGGATGATCATGCTGCTGCTCGGCCGCCTGCCCCACACCGCCGAATTCGTCGAATGGGAAGGCTGGCGCTTCGAGGTTGTTGACCTCGACGGCAAGCGGGTCGACAAGGTGCTCGTCAGCGCTCTCGTGCGCGACACCGGCGAGCACGAAGGCAGCGCGGCGTGAACCCGACGCATTCGGCGCTGTACCGCCGCTCGGTGGCACTGGATCCGGCCCTGCACCGCAACCGCAAGCTGCAGCCGCTGACCGACTTCGCCGTCGCCGCCGGGCTGCACGCCGTGTTCATCACCGCCACCGAATTTCCGCAAGCCGGCCTCGAGTTCCCGCTGCTTTTCGTCGCCACCGGCGAGCACGACCTCGCCGGCCGCGCCGCGATGTCGACGATCGCGCTGCTCGGCATCAGCCCGGGCGAGAACCTGCAGCTCGACGGCTCGCGCTGGAGCGCGCGCTACATCCCGGCCTACATCCGCCGCTATCCGTTCGCGACCGCCAGCGTGCCGGGCGCCGCCGGCCTCAACGTCCTCGTCGACGACAGCTGGCCCGGTTTTTCCGAGGCCGCCGGCGAGCCGCTGTTCGGCGAGGGCGACGCGCCGGCGCCGGCGCTGCGGCGGGCGATGGATTTCCTCGGGCGCTTCGAGCTCGAGGCCGAGCGTACGCGCGCGTTCTGCGCCCGCGTCGTCGCCCTCGACGTGCTCAAGGAGATGACGGCCGCCGCCACCTTGCCGGGCGGCCGCAAGCTCTCGGTCGACGGCTTCCACGCCATCGACGAAGACAAGCTGCACGCGCTGTCGGACAGCGTCGTCCTCGAGCTCTACCGGACCGGCGTGCTGATGCTGATGCAGCTCCACCTCGTCTCGCTCGCCAACATCCGCCATCTCGTCAACCGCAAGGTCGATCGGCTCGACGCCGCCGCCGCGCGGCCCGGTCTGGCCACCCTGCGCTCGCAGCACCAATGACCCCGGGGATCGCCATGACCGCCACGCCCGCCACGCCGGATCCGCACGACTCTTCCCGGGCCGACGACTTCGAGCGCGGCCTCGCCAACCGCCGCGCCGTGCTCGGCGACGAATGGGTCGACCGTTCGCTGAACGGCGCCACCGATTTCACGGCCGACTTCCAGAGCCTGATCACGCGCTACGCGTGGCACGACATCTGGGGCCGCCCCGGCCTCGACCACGAGACCCGCCGCCTGCTCGTGCTCGGCATGACGATGGGGCTGGCGCGCTGGGAGGAGTTCGAGCTGCATTGCCGCGCCGCGGTGCGCGGCGGCGTGCCGATCGCGAAGATCAAGGAAACGCTGATGCAGGGCGCCATCTATTGCGGCGTGCCGGCGGCCAACACGGCCTTCAAGATCGCGGCGGAGATCCTGCGCGCCGAGGGCCACGCGCCGGCACCGCAGTCGCTCGCGGCCGGCAAGCGCGTCGCCACCCACCACACCTTCAGCGCGCCGCAGATCCACGTCACCGTGCAGGGCGAAGGGCCGCCGGTCGTGCTCAGCCACGCGCTCGGCCTCGACCTCCACATGTGGGACGGGTTCGCAGCGCGGCTGGCCGCCACCCACACCGTGCTGCGCTACGACCACCGTGGCCACGGAGGCTCGGCGATGCCGCCCGGGCCCTACACGATGGACGACCTCGTCGACGATGCCGCGCGCGTGATCCGCGAATGGGGCCATGGTCCGGTCGCTTGGGTCGGCCTGTCGATGGGCGGCATGGTCGGCCAGGGCCTGGCGGTGCGCTCTCCGGAGCTGCTGCGCGGCGCCGTCCTCGCCAACACGACGGCGCGCTATCCGGAAGCGGCCGCTGCGACATGGGCAGCGCGGATCGCGGCGGTGGAGCAGGGCGGCATGGCAGCCGTGGCCGGCGCTGTCGTCGAGCGCTACCTGCACGCGGACTTCCGGGCCGCGCATCCGGAAACGGCGGCGATGCTGCGCGACGAGTTGATGCGAACCGATCCGCGCGGCTACGTCGCCTGCTGCCATGCCGTCGCGGCCGTCGACTGGCTCGATCGACTGGCTGCCGTGACGGTGCCGACGCTGGTGATCGCCGGCGGCCGCGACGCCGGTGCCACGCCGGCGATGGCCGAGGCGATCGCCGGGCGCATCGCCGGTGCCGAGCTGGAAGTCTTCGCAGACGCCTCCCACCTGAGCGTCGCGGAGATGGCCGACGCGTTCGCCGAGTGCGTCGAGCGGTTCCTGCAATCGCTGCGTCGCTCAGAATGACAACCGACGATCCTCTGGAGAAACCCCCATGAGCAAAGCATTCGCCTCCCAGGCCGATCTGGCCGAGAAGAAGGTCACCTTCACCAAGCTCTCCGACAACGCCTACGCGTACACCGCCGAGGGCGACCCGAACACCGGCATCGTCGTCGGCGACGAGTCGGTGCTGGTGGCCGACACCCAGGCCACGCCGGTGATGGCGGCCGACGTCATCCGGCGCATCCGCGAAGTCACCGACAAGCCGATCAAGTACGTGGTGATGAGCCACTATCACGCGGTGCGCGTGCTCGGCGCCAGCGCGTACGTGGCTGAAGGCGCCAGCGAGATCATCGCCAGCGAAGACACCCGCGACCTCATCGTCGAGCGCGGTGCGGCCGACATGAAGAGCGAGATCGAGCGCTTCCCGCGCCTGTTCCAGGCCGTCGAGACGATTCCCGGGCTGACCTGGCCGACGATGACCTTCAAGGGCGAGATGACGCTCTGGCTCGGCAGCCTCGAAGTCAGGCTGATGCAGCTCGGCCGCGGCCACACCAAGGGCGACACCGTGGTCTGGCTGCCGGCGCAGAAGATCCTCTTCAGCGGCGACCTCGTCGAGTACGGCGCCACCGCCTATGCCGGCGACGCCTATTTCTCCGACTGGCCGAAGACGCTCGACCGCGTCGAGGCGCTCGGTGCCGTGGCCATCGTGCCCGGCCGCGGCGCGGCGCTGACCGACCCGGCGATGTGCCGCGACGGCATCGCGACCACGCGCTCGTTCATCAGCGAGCTGTACGCCAGCGTGCAGCGCGGCGTCGCCCAGGGCCACGAGCTCAAGCGCGTCTTCGCCGACACCGACGCCGTGCTGCGGCCGAAGTACGGCGCCCAGTT
>JAYTYH010000024.1:0-6677 GCA_043742485.1 Rhizobacter sp. | reverse complement strand
AAGGGGCGACCACCATCACCGGCCGGCGCACCGCGCAAAAGGCGCTCGGCCTCATCCTGACCGGGCACTCGCTCGCCGAAGAGACTGTCATCTATCCGGCGATGGCGCTTGACGATCAGAGACGGCATTCGGGCGAGGCCTATACCGAGCAAAGCGCTGCCAAGGTCAAGCTGGCCGCGCTCGACGGTCTCGAGCCCATGAGCCAGGACTACCTCGACAAGCTAGAACACCTGCGCGCCGCCGTCGCCCATCACGTCTACGAGGAAGAGAGCGCTTGGTTTCTCGATCTTCGCTCGAATGCCGACGGCGCCACGAACTCGCGCATGACACGCCGTTATCGCGAGGAATTCGAGCGCTACATGGGCCCCGACGATCCGACCATCGGGTAGTGCAGATCACCGCAGCTCCGGTGCCTTCGCGTCAGGCCTTGGGCGCAATGGCAGCGTCGGGGGCTGCTGTGACGGGCGCGCCCGCCTCCTGCAGAGGCGAGACAAAGTTCTCGAGTGCCAGCACGAGCTTTCCGTGGTGCCCGGCGGTGGCGTCGAACGCGTAGGAAGTGACGGCGCAGTTGGGAACGTCGTTCTCGCGATCGATGGCCAGAATGGCCGATTCGTCCAGGCGCTCGAGAAGATATCGCAGGCAGTTGACGATCACCTGATGGCCGACGATGAGTACCCGTTCACCCCGGTATTCGCGCGTCAGCATCGCCAAAAAGCTGCGCAACCGCAGGATCACGTCGCACCAACTTTCGCCGCCGGGCGGTCGAAAGTAGAACTTACCCACATGTTGACGCTGCTCTGCAAGTTCGGGAAAGCGGCTGCGCATGCCGGCCAAGGTTAGGCGGTCGAGGACGCCGAATTCCTTCTCGCGCAGGCGCTCGTCCTGAAGGCACGGCACGTCGGCCATCGCCGCCGCAGCCAGGACACGGCGCGCGGTCTGCTCGGCGCGCACGTAGGGCGAATGCAGGACGACTTGCGGGCGCGCCGATTCGCCCAGGCCCGCGAACCAGCGGCCGAGCGCGTCGGACTGCTGCTCGCCGAGCTGCGACAACGGCACGTCGGCGTCTCGCTCGGCGATGTCGATCGTGTGGATGCCATCGGCCTCGGCAACGGCGCGCGCTACGTTACCAGAGCTCTGCCCGTGCCGCACGATCCAGAGCGAGTCCGGCCATTTCTGTTCTGCCATGGCCGCGGCCGGGCATCCGCCGTGCCCGAGCACGTGCGGCCGCAAGGCGGATCAGCCCTTGTCTTCACTGTCGGGCAGGCCCACGTACCCGCATGGGTACCGACGTTCGCGGTGCGCACGGCGCCTGCTTTACGATGCCGGCCGAGGAGGTCGCGCGCCATGAACGAATTCGATCCGCTTGCCACGCAGATGGCCGAACTGCAGGGCTCGATGCTGGCGATGGAATGCCTGGTCAATGCCCTGACCGAGGCGCTGAGCGCCGACCAGCGCGTCGTCGTGCAGGCCTTCTATGCCAGCGAGTCGGCGGCCTTTCGTGCCGCGCTGATGAACTCGACCGCGCCCGAGGCCACGGTGGCAGCCTTCGAGCGCGACGTGCAGCGCGCGGTCAACCTGTTCGGCGAGCCCCTGCCTGCGGCCCAGCGCTGAGGTCGCTCAGCCGATGCACGTCCGGTTCTTGCCGGCGCGTTTGGCTTCGTAGAGCGCCTGGTCGGCGCGTTCGAGAGATTCCTCGATGCGCTCGGCGTCGCGGTAGCTGGTGACGCCGGCCGAGAAGGTCACGAAGACTTGCCTTTCCTTGTGCATGAAAAGGCCGTTGGTCAGGGCCCGCTGCAGCCGCGTCAGCACCTGCTCGCCCTCGGCCGCAGGCGTCTGCGGCAGCAGCACCACGAACTCCTCGCCGCCGTAGCGGGCGACGTGATCGGTCGGCCTGAGGGTCTTGCTCACGATCGCGGCAAGTGACTTCAGCGCCTCGTCACCGGCGCTGTGGCCGAGCTCGTCGTTCAGACGCTTGAAGTTGTCGATGTCGAGCAGGCCGATCGACAGCTCGCCGCCGCTGCGCTCGAGGCGGGCGCGCTCCAGCTCGAAGGCCTGCATGAGGCCACGCCGATTGGAGATCTGCGTCAGCTGGTCGGTCGAGACTTCGTCGGAGAGGCGCTTCATCTCGTCTTCGAGCTCGGTGACGCGCTGGGTCAGACCGGTCGCCTTGCTGTGCTCTTCCTGCAGGCGCGCCTGCGTCTGCTGGACCAGCGTCTGCACGGCCCGGCTTTCGGCGACCATCTCGCGAACGACGCCGGTCAGGCTCTCGAGCGAATCGGAGTCCTCGATCACCGACGCGTAGCGGCCGACGCTGTCGTGGAAGTTGCCGGTCTTCGAGCCCAGCTCGCCGAGCTCGGCGAGCATCTGCGTGATGAGGCCCTTGAGGGCGTCGCGCGCCTTCTCGCGCTCGCCGCGCACTTCGCCGTGGCGCTTGCGGGCGTGGTGCAGCATGTCGCTGACCTGGCGCACGCCCCGCGCTGACAGGCCCTCGTCGATCTTCAGTCGCATGGCGTCGCATTGGCCCTTGACCCAGCTGCCGTCTTCGGCGAGATCGGTGAGGCTCGACGTCAGCTCGCCGCACAGCTTGCCCAGCTGGTCGAAAAGATGGTGGCGGTGCTGCAGCACGCGCTCGGCGCGACGCACGAGAACGACGGTGTCGTCGGCGCTGGCCGCGGTCGCCCCTTCGCCGTCCATGCGCTCGAGAAGCCGGGCCAGGTCGCCGGCCAGCTCGCGATTGGCGGCGTCGTGTTGCGGCAAGGCTTGCTGCAAAGCGTGACCAAGCGTGCGCGCGACGCGGTCCCAGGCCAGCGGCGCTGCGGCGTCGGCAGCGTCGGCGGGCGCGGCAGTGTCGGCGGGGGCGGCGATGTAGGCGGAGGCGGGGGCGGCCGCGACGGCACCGGCCAGGTTGGCCGAACCATGGTCATCGGCGACGAGGGCGACGACGACAGCCGCGGTAGCAGCGTCGCTCTCCCAGCTGCTGACGAGCTGCGAGAGGCGTTGCTGCAGACGCTTCGCGTCGGTGCGGCTGCCGGCGAGGACGCGCTGGATGCCTTCCTTGCGACGCGCCGGCGTCCACGTGTGGCCGCCGCGCTCGACGCCGCGCATGATCCGCTCGATCAGCGTCGCCAGCGCGTCGGCGTTGGGCTCGACTTCACCGGCCTCGAAGCGATATGCGCGCTCGTAGTTCTCCGGCGTCGGCTCGAGCCGCAAGGTCGCGAGGCGTCGAAACGCCGCCTTGGCAGTCTGGGCGACATGGATTTCGGCTTTGCCGAGAGCCGCTGGGCGCGTTGCGTTCATGGCAGCTCCGGTCAGCCGAGAGGCGTTTTCTGGCGAGCGGCGCGACCGCGGGTCGCTCGTGGCGGCTCGGGTTCATCGGTCGTGGCCTGGCCGATCCACGGCGCCTTCTTCGGCAACACGGTCTGTTGCAGCCAGCGCTCGATGTCCTCGGGCGCCTGGGCCTTGCTGAAGAGGAAGCCTTGCATGATGCCGCAGCCCAGACGGTGCAAGACCTCCATCTGGCGGAGGTTTTCCACGCCTTCGGCGACCACGCGCAGGCCGAGCGATCGGGCCAGCGCGATGATGGCCGTGACCACTGCGGAGCTCTGCGGCGTCATGCCGAGATCGCGGATGAAGCTGCGGTCGATCTTGAGCTCGCTGATCGGCAAGGTGGTGAGATAGGCCAGCGACGAGTAGCCGGTGCCGAAGTCGTCGATCGAGATCTCGACGCCGATCTCGTTGAGCCGGTGCAGCGCCGGGATCACGTTCTGCAGATCCTTCATCAGGCCCGTCTCGGTGATCTCGAGCTCGATCATGTGGTGCGGCACGCCGTAGGTCGTGACCGCGTTGTGGATGTGTTCGACGAGGTCGGTGCGCTCGAACAGACGGTTCGGCAGGTTGACGGCGATCGAGTCGGTGAAGCCGAAGTTGTCCTGCCAGATGCGGCACTGGCGCGCCGCCTCGCGGATCGCCCACTCGCTCAGCGGAATGATCAGGCCGGTCTCTTCGGCGAGTGGAATGAAGTCGCCCGGTGGCACCAGCACGCCCTGCCGGCGCCAGCGCATCAGCGCCTCGGCGCCGACCATGCGGGCACCGCGAACGTCGATCTTCGGCTGGTAGTGCAGCACCAGCTCGTTGCGCTCGATCGCCTTGTGCAACGCGCTCTCCAGCTCGAGCTTCTCGCGGCCCTGCCCGGCCAGGTTCGGCCGGTACAGCGACGCCGAATTGCGGCCCGCCGACTTGACGGCGTACATCGCGATGTCGGAGTTGCGGAGCAGGTCGGCGACGTTGGCGCCGTCGCGCGGAAAGATGGCGATGCCGACGCTGGCGGTGACGAAGCATTCCTGCATGCCGATCGTGACCGGCTTTCTCATCACCTCGAGGATGCGGCCGGCGACGCGTTCGGCATCGGCCTCGTCGATCACCTCGGGCAACAACGCCACGAACTCGTCGCCGCCGAGCCGGCCCACGGCCTCGAGCGTGCGGTGCGACCTCACACCCACGCTCTCGAGCGAGCTCTCCAGCACCTGGTCGGAGTGGCGCACGCAGGAGCGCAGCCGGCGCGAGACCTCCATCAGCAGCTCGTCGCCGGCGCCGTGGCCAAGCGTGTCGTTGACGATCTTGAAGCGGTCGAGATCGATCAGCAGCAGCGCCACCTGATGGCCGAGCCGGCGGCCGTGCTCGAGCGCCTTCTCGGCGCGCCAGATGAGCTGGCGCCGGTTCGGAAGACCGGTCAGGGTGTCGAAATTGGCGAGGTGGCGGATGCGGTCTTCGGCGAGGCGGCGATCGGTCACGTCCTGCACGATGCCGGTGTAGCCGACCAGGTTGCCGTGCTCGTTGAACTCGGGCTCGGCCTCGATGTGGACGATGCGCTGACGGCCGTCGGCGAGGCGGGCGTGGATGTCGGTGGCGAGCACGGTGCTGCGCTCCATGGCGCTGTGCGTCAGCTCGAGGAAGGCGGTGCGCTCTTCGTCGGGCACCATTCGCAGCAGCGTCCGCAACGCCGGCTTGTCGCCGGGGCCGATGCCGAACACGCGCAGGCCCTCGATCGAGAACACCGGCCCGCCCTGGCCGCTGCGCCAGTCGAAGCTGCCCATGCGGGCCAGGTCCTGCGCACGGGCCAGCCGCGACTTGCTGCGTTCGAGCTCGGCCCGCGTGCGCGAGGCCCGCAGCAGATAGCGCAGCCGCCCCGACAGCAGGCTCCATTGCGTCGACTTGACGAAGAAGTCGGTGGCGCCGGCTTCGTAGGCGCGCGCGATCGAGGCGTCGTCGTCGAGGCCGGTCAGCATCAGCACCGGCAGCGACTCGAAGCCGGGCAGCACGCGCAGCTCGCGGCAGGTCTCGAAGCCGTCGAGGCCGGGCATCACCGCGTCGAGCACCACGACGTCTGGCAGCCAGTCGGCGAGCGTGCGGATGGCCTTCTCGCCGCCGGAGACTTCGGTGACGTCGAAGCCGTGCTCGCGCAGCGCCACCGACGTGAGCAGCAGGTTGACTTCGTCGTCGTCGACGAGCAGCACCTTCGGGCGTTCGGGAAAGTCGTCGGCGAACGGCTCGGCTCGCAATGTCATGTCGGTGTGCTCTTCAACATCGGTCGGACCATTTGTAACACGACGTGCAGCTCACGGTCCATGGCGTCGAGGCGGCCGGTGAGGCCGGCCAGCTCCGCCGAGCGCAGCTGCGCTTCGATTTCGGCACAAAGTCGCGACAGCTTGAGCGCGCCGATGCTGGCCGCCGACGACTTCAACGTGTGGGCGACGAGGCGGATCGACTCGACCTGGTCGGTCTTGCGAGCCTCGATCAGCTGCGCCGACATCCGCAGCGCCGACGATTCGAAGGCGGCCATGACGCGTTCGAGCAAGTGGTTCTTGCCCATCGGGTCGAGGTCGCGCAGCCGCTGCAAGGCGGCGTCGTCGAGGCGCCTGGCGTCGTCGTCGCTCACGGCCGGTTATTCAGTTGGCGCACCTGGGAGGTCCGGTTCTACTCGCGGCCGTGCGTCCCGCGCGATGGCGCGGGCAGCGGCGGCTGCACGGGGTATTTTCGGCGCTCCCGGTGCGGACTTGAACGGCGGCCGCCGTGCCGTCCAACAATTCGCCAGGGCACGTCCGTCGCATCGGCCTTCTACAATTCCGCAGTGTCCTGGCCCCCTTTTGCCGCCATCGCGCTCCTGGTGGTCGTGGCCGCCGCGATCGGCGCCGGCGTCGCGACCTGGCTCTGCCGCCGCCGCGCGCAGAGCGGCCGCCGAGGCACCTCGAGCGCAACGTCGCAGGGCTTCGAATCCGACCACGAGTCCTTCGGCACCATCGTTTCGCACGACCTGCGGGCGCCGATCCGCGTCGTCGAAGGCTTCACGAAGATCGTCAAGGAAGACTATGCCGGCGTCCTCGACAAGATGGCGCTCGACCACCTCGACCGCGTGCTCGGCGCCGCCGCGCGCATGAACCACATGATCGATGCGCTGCTGGCCCTGTCGCGACTGTCGTCGCAACAGCTCACGCGCATGCCCGTCGACCTGTCGCAGCTCGCCCACGACGTCGTCGAGGAGTTGCGGCGGCAGCAGCCGGAGCGCGAGGTTGCCGTCGAGATCGGGCCCGGGCTGGTCGCCGAGGGCGATCCGACGCTGCTGCGCATGGCGCTCGAGAACCTGCTCGGCAACGCCTGGAAGTACACCGGCAATACCGCGG
>JAYTYH010000023.1:0-2176 GCA_043742485.1 Rhizobacter sp. | reverse complement strand
CCGATACAGGCGGGCGAAACGCCGCGGCCGATGCCTGCGCGGTCGATGCAGCGGTTTCAATCCACGCCCGCCGATACAGGCGGGCTGGAGCAGAAACTTGTCGACCACGCGCAAGATGATCTCCTCGTCGAGCGACTTGAAGCTGACGGTCGCATCGAGACGATTCCGGAATTCCGGCGTGAACAACCGCTTGATGTCGGCCATCTCGTCACCAGCCTCCTTCGAGTTCGTGAATCCGATCGACGACTTGTTGAGCGCCTCTGCGCCGGCATTCGTCGTCATGATGATAATGACCTGACGGAAATCGGCCTTACGCCCGTTGTTGTCGGTCAGCGTGCCGTGATCCATGACCTGAAGCAACACGTTGAAAACATCTGGATGTGCCTTCTCGATCTCGTCGAGCAGCAACACGGCATGCGGCTTCTTCGAGATCGCCTCGGTAAGCAAGCCGCCCTGGTCGAAGCCGACGTAGCCCGGCGGGGCGCCGATGAGGCGGCTGACAGCGTGTCGCTCCATGTATTCGCTCATGTCGAAGCGAATCAGCTCGATGCCGAGAACGAAAGCCAGCTGCTTGGCGACCTCGGTCTTGCCGACGCCGGTAGGGCCGCTGAAAAGGAACGAACCGATCGGCTTGTCGGGACGGCCCAGCCCTGAGCGCGCCATCTTGATGGCGGCGGCCAACGCATCGATGGCCGGCTCTTGGCCGAACACGACACTCTTCAGGTCGCGATCGAGCGTTTTCAGCTTGCCGCGGTCATCGTTCGACACGCTGGCCGGCGGGATGCGCGCGATCTTGGCGACGATCTCTTCGACCTCGGCGCGAGTGATGGTCTTCTTCTGCTTGCTCTTGGGCAGGATACGCTGGGCCGCTCCTGCCTCGTCGATGACGTCGATTGCCTTGTCAGGAAGGTGCCGGTCGTTGATGAACTTGGCTGAAAGCTCCGCTGCCGCCTGCAACGCGGCCGGAGCGTACTTGACGCTGTGATGCTCCTCGAAGCGTGACTTCAAGCCCTTCAGAATTTCCACGGTCTGCTCGATCGAAGGTTCGACGACTTCGACTTTCTGGAATCGGCGGGAAAGAGCCGCGTCCTTCTCAAAGATGCCGCGGTATTCGCTGAAGGTGGTGGCGCCGATGCACTTCATCGCGCCCGAGCTTAGCGCCGGCTTGAGCAGGTTGCTCGCATCGAGCGTGCCGCCCGAAGCCGCACCCGCGCCGATCAGGGTGTGGATCTCATCGATGAAGAGGATAGCGTTGGGCTGGTCTTTCAGCTGCTTGAGGACGCCCTTCAGCCGCTGCTCAAAGTCGCCACGGTACTTCGTGCCGGCGAGCAAGGCGCCCATATCGAGCGAGTACACCACCGACTCTGCGAGCACCTCCGGCACTTCCGACTGCGTAATGCGCCAGGCAAGGCCTTCGGCGATCGCGGTCTTGCCAACGCCGGCCTCACCGACCAGCAACGGATTGTTCTTGCGCCGGCGGCACAGGATCTGGATGACGCGCTCGACCTCGTGCTCGCGGCCGATGAGCGGGTCGATCTTGCCGTCACGGGCAAGCTGATTCAGGTTCTGCGTGAACTGATCGAGGGGCGAGCCCTTGCCGTCGCCTTCGTCCTTGTCGCCTTCGCCGTTCGAGCCATTACCTTCGCCGGGTTTCGACGCCTCCGGAGGGTCGGACTTTTTGATGCCGTGTGCAATGAAGTTGACGACGTCGAGCCGGGTCACGCCTTGCTGATGCAGGTAATAGACGGCGTGCGAGTCCTTCTCGCCAAAGATTGCCACGAGCACATTGGCGCCGGTGACTTCCTTCTTGCCGCTCCCGGTCGACTGCACATGCATGATCGCGCGCTGTATGACGCGCTGAAAGCCCAGGGTGGGTTGGGTGTCGACCTCATCAGCTCCGCCAACGGTGGGCGTGTTCTCCTTGATGAAGCCAAGCAGACTCTTTCTCAAATCGTCGAGATTTGCCGAGCACGCCCGCAACACCTCGGCCGCCGAGGGGTTGTCGAGCAGCGCCATCAGGAGATGCTCGACGGTGATGAATTCGTGACGCTGCTGGCGAGCCTCGACAAAGGCCATGTGCAGACTGACTTCCAACTCTTGCGCAATCATGCGGACTCCATAATGCATTGCAGAGGGTGGCCACCGCGCCTCGCGGCGGCCAGCACCAGTTCGACTT
>JAYTYH010000022.1:0-2155 GCA_043742485.1 Rhizobacter sp. | reverse complement strand
ATCGATGCACTTTCGGTCGGCGAACGGCAGCGGGTCGAGATCGTCAAGTGCCTGATGCGCGAGCCCCGCTTGCTCGTGCTGGACGAGCCGACTGCGGTGCTGCTGCCCAGCGAGATCCGCGCGCTGCTCGAGGTCTGCCGGCGCGTCGCCGACGAAGGCTGTGGCGTGGTGCTGGTCACCCACAAGCTCGCCGAAGTCCGAGAGGCGGCACAGCGCGCCACGGTGCTGCGCGGTGGCCGCGTCGTCGCGCGTTCCGAGGCGCCCGCCGACGACATCGACCGACTGGTGCGCGCGATGATCCAGCGCGAACTCGATGCGGCGCCGCTGCGCACGGCTGCACGCCGCGTCGCGACGCCCGAGGCGCACGGCATCCGTAAGCCCGAGGCCGCGCTGATGATCGACGGCCTGACGCTGCGCGACGCCGATGGCGTCACGCGCATCGACAACCTGACACTGACCGTCGAGCCCGGCGAGATCGTCGCGATCGCGGGCGTCGAGGGCAACGGGCAGAGCGAGCTGGGGGCGGTGCTCGCCGGGCTCTGCGAACCGAACGAAGGCCGCATTTTCGTCGGCGGCCGCGAGTTGACCGGTGCTGGGCCCCGCGCCCTGACCGCCGCCGGCGTCGGCATCGTGCCGGAAGACCGGCACGCGACAGGCTGCGTGCTCGACATGAACGTGGCCGAAAACCTGTTCCTCGATCGGCTCGGGCGTTTCCGGCGCTTCGGCCTGCTCGACGGGGCCGGGCTGACGCAGGCGGCGCGAGAGGCGATGCAGCACTTCGATGTGCGCGCCGCCGGCCCGCACACGCCTTTTGCGAGCCTGTCAGGCGGCAACCAGCAGAAGGCCGTGCTCGCGCGCGAGCTCACGCTCGACAACCTGCGCTTTCTGCTCGCCGCACACCCGACCCGGGGCCTCGACGTGGGCGCCGTCGAAGCGGTCTACGGCCACATTCGCAACGCCTGCGAGCGCGGAGTCGGCGTGCTGCTTATCTCGGCCGAGCTCGATGAGCTGCTGAGTGTGGCCGACCGTGTGCTGGTGATGTACCGCGGTCGTCTGATGGGCAGCTGCGCGGCCGATCCGGCCCAACGCGAGCGCATCGGCGCCTGGATGGCGGGGCACGAGGCATGATGCCCGCCGCGGCCTTCACGGGACGTCTGCGCGTGTCGCGGACGGTTTCAGTTCCGCTCGCCGCCGTGGGCGCATCGATGATGGTCGGTGCGCTGCTGATCGCCATGCTCGGGATGCCAATCGCCGAAGCCGTCAGCGCCTTCGCCGACGGAGCCTGGGGTTCGGCTTATTCGATCGGCGCCTCGGTCAATCGAAGCCTTGCATTTGCGCTCGTCGGCCTCGGCTTCGTGCTCGCGCAACGCGCCAACCTGACCAACGTGGGCGGCGAGGGCCAGATAGCGGTCGGAGGCATGGCGGCCGCAGCCGTCGCCCTGCAGCCGGTGGTCACGGGTCTGCCGTTCGGCCTTGCGTTTGTGTTGCCGATGTTCGCGGCCCTGTTCGCCGGCGCCCTGTGGGGGGCACTCGCCGGGTGGCTGAAGGCCAAGGCCGGCACCAACGAAGTGATCAGCACGCTGCTGTTGTCGTTTATCGGGGTGTGGCTGCTGTACGGAAGCGTGCAGTCGACCGCGCTGCTTCGCCAGCCGATGACGAGCTCGAGTACCTTGCCCGAATCCCTGCCCGTGGCCCAGGCGTCCCAGTTGCCGCCGCTCGGTGCCGAACTGGGGCTGCCCCTGCACATCGGGCTGCCGATCGGTCTGACGCTGGCGGTCGTCGTCGCGCTCGTGCTGCGTCGCAGCGTGATCGGTGTTCAACTTCGCGCCGTCGGCCTGAACCCCACGGCCGCGCGTCGCGCCGGCATGCCTGTGGCCGCTGCGGTCGTCGGCGTGATGGGGGCAGCCGGCGCACTCGGCGGGCTGGCAGGCGCGTTCATGCTGCTCGGCGAGCAGGGTGCGCTGAAAGCCGGGTTCTCGTCGGGTTATGGCTTCGACGGGCTGGTCGTCGGCCTGCTTGCGCGGGGTTCGGTCGCCGGCGTGCTCATGGCAGCGCTGCTGTTCGGCTTCCTGCGTTCGGGCGGCATCAACATGGAGATGGTGGCGGGTGTTCCGACCGCGCTCGTGGTGGTAATCCAGGGCCTGATCATCGTCAC
>JAYTYH010000021.1:0-2572 GCA_043742485.1 Rhizobacter sp. | reverse complement strand
CCTTGATGATCCCGGCGAGCACAGCGAGGTTCAGCGCCGCGATCACTCCGAGGACACCTACCGCGTGCTCACCGCCGTGGACGCCGCACTGATGGTGATCGACGCGGCCAACGGCGTCGAGCCGCAGACGCGCCGGCTGCTGCAGGTCTGCCGCGCCCGCAACACGCCGATCCTCACCTTCGTCAACAAGATGGACCGCGAGGTCCAGGAGCCGCTGAAGCTGATGGACGAGATCGAGCGCGAACTCGGCATGGAAGTCGTGCCGTTCACCTGGCCGGTCGGCATGGGCAAGCGCTTCCACGGCGTGATGGACCTGCGCGAAAAGCAGATGCGCGTCTTCAAGGGCGGCCAGGACCGTGTCGCCGGCAAGAGCGGTGGCAGCGACGACGAGATCCTGCTCGGGCTCGACAACGCCGCCTACGCCGGCCGCTTCGGCGCCGAGTACACGCAGGCCGAGGCCGAGATCTCGCTCCTCACCGACGCCGCGCCGCCGTTCGACCGCGAAGCCTTCCTGGCCGGCCGGCAGACGCCGATGTTCTTCGGCTCGGCGGTCAACAACTTCGGCGTCCACGAGGTCCTCGACGCCCTCGTCGACCTCGCGCCCTCGCCCGGCGACCGCGTCGCCATGCAGCGCACGGTCCATCCCGACGAGAAGAAGTTCAGCGGCGTGGTGTTCAAGATCCAGGCCAACATGGACCCGGCGCATCGCGACCGCATCGCCTTCGTTCGCGTCGCCTCCGGGCACTTCGAGCGCGGCATGCGGCTGAAGGTCACGCGCTCGGGCAAGGAGCTGCGGCCGAACACGGTGGTGAGCTTTCTCTCGCAGCGCCGCGAGCTGCTCGACGAGGCCTTCGCCGGCGACATCATCGGCATCCCGAACCATGGCGTGCTGCAGCTCGGCGACACGCTTTCCGAAGGCGAGGCGCTGCAGTACACCGGCCTGCCGTTCTTCGCGCCGGAGATGTTTCGCTCGGTCGAGGTCGCCGACCCTCTGCGCACGAAGCAACTGCGTGCCGGCCTCGTCCAGCTCGGCGAAGAAGGCGCGATCCAGGTGTTCCGGCCGGTAGCCGGATCGGTGCTGCTGCTCGGTGCTGTCGGCCAGCTGCAGTTTGAGGTCGTCGCGCATCGGCTCGAGCACGAATACGGCGTCAAGGCGCGGATCATGCCGAGCCGCTTCCAGGTGGCGCGCTGGGTCTCCTGCGAGCCGGAAGACGGCGGCGCCAAGGAGCTGCAACGCTTCATCGATGCCAACCAGCACCGGGTTGCCTACGACGCCGTCGACGCGCCGACGGTGCTCGTCGAATATGCACCCGAGCTGCGCGCGATCGAGACCAACTGGCCGAAGATCAAGTTCCACGCCCTGCGCGAGCACGCCGGGCTGGTGTTCCAGAAGCAGCTCGAGGGGTAGAGAAATGGCGTTGACACGCATCGCTGTCTTGCATCGGGCGATCGCCTCGCTGTTGTTCGCCGGCGCATCGCTCGGCGCAGGCGTAGCGGCGGCACAGGGGGCGCCGCAAGTCACGGCTCCGGCCGGCGTCGTCGCTGGCGCGAGCGACGGCGGCGTCGCCGTATTTCGCGGCCTGCCGTTCGCGGCGGCGCCGGTCGGCGCGCTGCGCTGGCGGCCGCCGGAGCCGGCCACGGCATGGTCCGGCGTGCGCGAGGCCAAGGCTTTCGGCAAGGCGTGCCCGCAGGACCGCAGCGTCTCCGTCGATCAGGCCGGCGATCCGGGACCCACGTCGGAGGACTGCCTGTTCCTCAACGTCTGGACGCCGCGTCCCGAGCCGGGTGGCAGGCTGCCCGTGATGGTGTGGATTCACGGCGGCGCGTTCGTGATCGGCTCAGGTAGCCAGAGTCTCTATGACGGCACGGCGCTGGCCAGACGCGGCGCCGTCGTCGTCACCTTCAACTACCGGCTCGGCGCACTCGGCTTCTTCTCGCACCCGGCGCTCGACAGGGCCGAGCCGAACGGGCCGGTCAACTTCGGCCTGCTCGACCAGATTGAAGCGCTGCGCTGGGTGCAGGCCAACATCGCGGCATTCGGGGGCGACCCGCAGAACGTGACCGTCTTCGGCCAGTCGGCCGGCGCGCAAAGCGTGCTCGCGCTGTTCGTTTCGCCGCTCGCGAGCGGCCTGTTCCAGCGCGGCATCGCCCAGAGCGCCTACGGCATCCCAAGCCATGCGCGAGCGAAGGCGCAGGCCGCCGGCGTCGGCATCGCAAGCGCCGCCGGCCTCGGCGGCGCCGACGCCACGCCCCTGCAGCTGCGCGCGATCCCGGCCGATCGCTTCGCCGAACTCGCCAAGGGCAAGCTCACGCTGTCGCCCAGCCTCGTCGTCGGCGATGCGGTCTTGCCGCAACCCATTCTCACGGCCTTCCAGCAAGGGCGCGAGGCGGCGCTGCCGCTGATCATCGGCAGCAACAGCGACGAGGCGAGCGTGGCGGTCGCGTTCGGGATCGATCCCGCGGCCCTGATAAGGCGGCTGGGCGCGGCACGCGTCGCCATCAAGCCGCTCTATCCGGGGCAGAACGACGAGGCCGCGCTCGGTCGCGAGGTCGTCACCGATGTCGTGTTTTC
>JAYTYH010000020.1:0-6893 GCA_043742485.1 Rhizobacter sp. | reverse complement strand
GGCGACTTCGAGCCGATGCTGCAGGCCGCTGCCGCCGCCTGGCCGAACGAGCGGCCACCGGTCGAGAACCTGCGCTTCGAGCCCGGCAAGATGACGCTCGCCGCCAGCGGCTGGAGCGATGCCCAGATCGAGCAGTTCCGCGGCGTCCTCCGCCCAGCCGGCTTCCAGGTCGACGCCGGCGAAGGCCGCATCGTCGTCAGTCGCCCCCGCAACGGAGGCGCGTCCTGATGGCCGAAGCGGGCACCACGACACTGCCGCCGGCGCTGACCGACGCCCGCAAGCAGGCCGGCCAGTTCTGGCAGGCACGGGCGCCGCGCGAGCGCCAGTTGCTCGTCGCCGGTGCCATCGCCGTCGCCGTTCTCCTCGTGTGGCTCATCGCCTTGCAGCCGGCGCTGAGCACATTGCGCAAGACGCCGGCCGAGCTCGACCTGCTGGACCGCCAGTGGCAGCGAATGCAGCTCGCCGCGCTCGAGAGCGAGTCGCTGCGCGCTGCCTCGCCGGTGCCGCCGGCGCAAGCCGCCGAAGCCCTGCGTGGCGCCACCGAGCGGCTCGGCAGCAAGGCCAAGCTCGTGATCCAGGGCGACCGCGCCACCCTCACCTTCACCGGCGTCGCTTTCGAAGACCTTCGCGCCTGGCTCGGCGAGGCGCGCAGCGGCGCCCGCGCCAGGCCGCTCGAAGCGCAGATGCTGAAGGCGGCGTCGGGCTACAGCGGCTCGATCTCGGTGTCGTTGTCGAGCGCCGCATGATTCGCAAGAAGCGCGGCCGCCCGCTTTGGAGCCCCACGGTCGCCTCGACCGGCTGGAGCGAGTCGACGCTGGCCGAGCGCGACTGGGCCGCGGCACGTGGCGCCGCCGTGCGCTGGGCCGTCGCCGGCGGCCTGTTCGGTTTGCTCGTCGGCTTCGTGCTGTTCGCGCCGGCAGCGTGGCTGGCGCAGGCCGTCGCCTCGGCCAGCAACGACCGCCTGGTCCTGGCCGACGCCCGTGGCACGGTCTGGTCGGGCAGCGCCACCGCAGTGCTCACCGGCGGGCCGCAGAGCCGCGACGCCAGCTTCCTGCCCGGCCGCATCGAGTGGAGCTTGTCGCCGCGGCTCTACGGTGTCGAGGTGTCGGTGCGCCAGGACTGCTGCATCAACGGCACAGCCGTGGTCCAGGTTCGGCCCGGCTTCAACCGCATGCGCGCGACGCTGGTGTCGCCCGCGGGCGCCGTCGGCCAATGGCCAAACGCCTGGCTCGGCGGCCTCGGCACGCCGTGGAACACGCTTCAGCTCGGCGGCAGCGTGCGCCTGGTCTCGCCCGGCGTCACCACGATCGAGCAGGTCGAAGGCCGCTGGCGCATGGACGGCCGCGTCGACCTGGAACTCGAAGGCGTGTCGTCGCGTCTGACCACGCTCGACACGCTCGGCAATTACAAGGTCACGTTCACGGGCGCCGGCGGCGCCAGTGCCACGCTGCTCTCAGTGTCGACCACCGACGGCGCCCTCCAGCTCACCGGCAGCGGCACCTGGGGACCGGGCGGCGTCAAGTTTCGCGGCGAGGCGCGCTCGGCGACCGTCGACGAGGCGGCGCTGTCGAACCTGCTCAACATCATCGGTCGGCGCGACGGCGCGCGGTCGATCATTTCGATCGGATGAGGATGACCCAGCCCCGCGCCCCGCGCCCGAACCACACGTCTCGCGCAGCCCGAACCGGCGCCGCTGCCGTGGCCGCGGCGCTGCTGCTCGGCGCCGTGCCGGCCGGTCCGGCCTTCGCGCAGAAGTCGGCCAGCGCGCGCTTTCACGGCGAGCCGGTGACGCTGAACTTCGTCAATGCCGACATCGAGGGTGTGGCCCGCGCCATGTCGGCCATCCTGAAGCGCCAGTTCCTGGTCGACCCGCGCGTGCGCGGCTCGATCACGCTTTACAGCGAGGAGCCGCTCAGCCCCGGCGAGGCCTACCTCAACTTCCTGGCAGCGTTGCGCGGCCTCGGCTTCACCGTCGTCGAGGTCGGCGGCCTGTTGAAGATCGTGCCCGAGGCCGACGCCAAGCTGCAGGCCGGCACCGTCCAGATCGGCAACGCGCAACGCCGTGGCGACCAGGTGCTGACGCAGATCTTCCGACTCAACCACGAGAACGCCAACAACCTTGTGCCGGTGCTGCGGCCGCTGATCAGCCCGAACAACACGATCAACGCCAACCCGGGCAACAACACGCTCGTCATCACCGACTACGCCGACAACCTGCAGCGCATCGGCCAGATCATCGCGGCGATGGACGTGCCGGCGAGCGGCGACGTCGAGGTGATCCAGCTGCGCTACGCCGTCGCTGCCGACATTGCGCCGTTGATCCAGCGCCTGACCGACGGCGGCGTGGCGTCGCAGGCCGGAGCCGCCGGCGCTGCCGCTACGCTCGCCGCGCCGACGATCCTGATCGACGTGCGCAGCAATTCGCTCATCGTGCGCAGCCCGAACGCGGCGCGGATGTCGAGCATCCGGGCGCTCATCGCCAAGCTCGACACGCAGCCGCAGGGCTCGGCCACCACCGGCAACATCTGGGTCGTCCACCTCAAGAACGCCGACGCCACCAAGCTCGGGGCCGTGCTGCGCGCTGCTTTCAGCGCCGGCAGCAGCGTCGGCGGCGGCAGTGCCAGCGCCGTGGCTTCGCCGCTCGGCGTCAACCCGCCGGGTGCGGCGGGCGTGGGCGCC
This sequence comes from Rhizobacter sp., assembly GCA_043742485.1. Taxonomy (GTDB): domain Bacteria; phylum Pseudomonadota; class Gammaproteobacteria; order Burkholderiales; family Burkholderiaceae_C; genus Schlegelella_A. Next base: position 4,214 of record JAYTYH010000020.1, on the reverse strand, counting down.
ACCGCCACGGGCGCCGCGGCGCCGATCAGCGGCAGCGCCGGCCCGTCGACGGGCGGCTTCATCCAGGCCGACCCATCGACCAACTCGCTCATCGTCACAGCGCCCGAGCCGCTCTACCGCCAGGTGCGGGCGATGATCGACCAGCTCGACGAGCGCCGCGCCCAGGTCTACATCGAAAGCCTGATCGTCGAGGTCACCGGCGACAACGCCGCCGACTTCGGCTTCCAGTGGCAGGGCCTGCTCGGCGGCAAGGGCTCGAGCTTGATCGGTGTCGGCGGCACCAACTTCGGCACCAACGGCAACCTGCTTCAGATCGACCTGGCGCAAGCCGGCGGCGCCGGCGCCGCCGGCTTGTCGCTCGGCGAGGGCCTCAACGTCGGCCTCGTGCGCAACTTCTTCGGCACCATCGGGCTGGCCGCGATCGCACGCATCCTGCAGAGCCAGACCAACACCAACATCGCCTCGACCCCGAACCTGGTCACGCTCGACAACGAAGAGGCCAAGATCATCGTCGGCAGCAACGTTCCGTTCGTGACCGGCCAGTTCACGCAGACCGGTACCGCGGCGACGAACCCGTTCCAGACCATCGAGCGCAAAGACGTCGGCATCACGCTGCGCATCAAGCCGCAGATCGGCGAGAACGGCACGATCCGGATGCAGATCTTCCAGGAGTCGTCGAGCCTGTCGTCGCAGGTGGCGCCGGGCACGTCGAACGCCGGGCCGTCGACGAACAAGCGCTCGATCGAGTCGAACGTCGTCGTCGACGATGGCCAGATCCTGGTCCTGGGTGGCCTCATCGAAGACCGCTACACCGACAACCGCTCGCAGGTGCCGCTGCTTGGCGACATCCCGTACATCGGGGCGCTTTTCCGCAGCGAGAGCCGGACGAAGACGCGCACCAACCTGATGGTCTTCCTGCGGCCGGTGGTGATGCGCGACGCGGCCACCGCCAACAAGCTGTCGCTCGACCGCTACGAGCTGATCCGCTCGTTCCAGAAGGACCAGCAGCCGCCGAAGAGCGTGCTGGTGCCGATCAACGACTCACCGGTCGTGCCGCCGCTGCGCCGCGTCGAGGAAGGCGCGGACCTGTCGGCCGCGCAGAGTTCACCCGGCACGGCGCAAGGGCCGATCGCGCGGCCGAAGCCAGCGGCCCCCGGCTCGGCCGACCCAGCATCGACGCCGTCACAGACGCCGCAGACGCCGCCGTCGACACCGGCGCCGACCGTGCCGGTGATCGTCCCGGTGCTGGTGCCCATGCCGATGGCACCGGCGTCGGCACCGGCGGCGACAAAGTAGCGGCCCGACCCCGAAGGAGCTTCGATGGGCGCTCGCCATCCCCTGCCCTACGCCTACGCCAAGGCGCACACGTTGCTGCTCGAAGACGACGGCGCCCGCCTCGTGCTCTGGGCGCCCGACGGCGTTGGCCTGCCGGCGCTCTCGGAGGTGCTGCGGCTCTACGAGGTCGACGCCTTCGAGCGCGAGTCGGCCGACACGCTGGTCGGCCGCATCGCCGCCGCCTACGCCGGAGGCGAATCGAGCGCCGCCGTCGTGATCGGCGAGGTCGAGAGCGCCGTCGACCTGTCGCGGATGATGCAGGAGCTGCCGGCCATCGAAGACCTGCTGGAGGCCAGCAACGACGCGCCGATCATCCGCATGCTCAACGCCTTGTTGACGCAGGCCGCGAAGGACGGCGCCAGCGACATCCACATCGAGCCCTACGAGCGTTCGAGCTCGGTGCGCTTTCGCGTCGACGGCACGCTGCGCGAGGTCGTGCAGCCGAACCGTGCGCTGCATGCAGCGCTGATCTCGCGCCTGAAGATCATGGCCGAACTCGACATCGCCGAGCGCCGGTTGCCGCAGGACGGCCGAATCTCGCTGCGCATCGGCGGCCGCGCCGTCGACGTCCGCGTGTCCACCTTGCCTTCGGCGCATGGCGAGCGCGCCGTGCTGCGCTTGCTCGACAAGGCCGAATCCAAGTTCACGCTCGAAGGCCTGGGCATGAGCGGCGACGTGCTGACCAGCTTCGACAAGCTCATCAAGCAGCCGCACGGCATCCTGCTCGTCACCGGCCCGACCGGCTCCGGCAAGACGACGACGCTCTACGCCTCGCTCGGCCGCGTCGATACCGCCGGCACCAACATCCTCACCGTCGAGGACCCGGTGGAATACGAACTCGCCGGCATCGGCCAGACCCAGGTCAACGCCAAGATCGACCTCACCTTCGCGAAGGCGCTGCGGGCGATCCTGCGCCAGGACCCCGACGTGATCATGATCGGCGAGATCCGCGACTACGAAACCGCGCAGATCGCGATCCAGGCCTCGCTCACCGGCCACCTCGTGCTCGCCACCGTCCACACCAACGATGCGCCGAGCACGGTGACGCGGATGATCGACATGGGCGTCGAGCCATTCCTGCTGAGCTCGAGCCTGATCGGGGTGCTGGCGCAGCGGCTGGTTCGCAAGCTGTGCCTGAGCTGCCGCACGCAGGACGACATGGGCCGCTGGCATCCGGTCGGCTGTGCGCACTGCGCGATGACCGGCTACAAGGGCCGCACCGGCGTCTACGAGCTGATGAAGGTCGACGACCCGATCCGTGCGCTCATCCACGGCCGCGCCGCCGAGTCGGAGATCTTCGTCGCCGCCGAGGCCGCAGGATTGCGCTCGATGCGCGAAGACGGCGATCGTCTCGTCAGCGAAGGCATCACCTCGCCCGAAGAAGTGATGCGCGTCACCCGCGAATGATGACGACCGCCACGCTTGTCGCTGCGCGCCGGCGCTGCCCCCCGTGGGGGCGCAGCTGCCCCTGGGACGGCCCGGCGGCCGGCTGACCATTGCCCGCCTACCGCTTCGAGGCGCTCGCCGCTGCCGGCAGGTCGAGCAGCGGCCTGCTCGACGCCGAGAACGTTCGCGCCGCGCGGGCGCAGTTGCGGGCACGGGCGCTGGTGCCTATGGCCGTCACCCAGGTGGCGTCGGCGGGCACCGGAACGAGCATCGGCCTCAAGCTCACGCGCAAGGTCTTCAACTCGACCGGTCTGGCAGTCTGGACGCGCCAGCTCGCCGGCCTCGTCGGCTCGGGCCTGCAGCTCGAGCGCGCGTTGACCGCCCTCGGCGACGAGGCCGAAGACTCCCGCCAGCGCGAGCTCGTCGCGCACTTGCGCAGCGAGGTCAATGCCGGCGCGCCGTTCGCGCGCGCACTGGCCAGCGCACCGCGCGAATTCGACGACGTCTATCGCGGCGTCGTCGCTGCCGGCGAGCAGAGCGGCGCGCTCGGCATCGTCCTCGAGCGCCTGGCCGACGACCTCGAGGCGCGTCAGGAGCTGAAGGGCCGCTTGATCGGCGCCACGCTCTACCCGGCGATCGTCTCGCTGATCGCCTTCGTGATCGTGATCTTCCTCGTCACCTACGTCGTGCCGCAGGTCGCCACGGTATTCACGAGCTCGAAGCGGGCGCTGCCCTTTCTCACCGTCGCGATGATGTCGATCAGCGGCTTCCTGCGCAGCTGGGGCTGGCTGCTGATCCTGGCCGCCGCGGCCGGCATCGGCGCGCTGCTCGCGGCGCTTCGCAACGAGCCGTTTCGCGAGCGCTTCGACGCCGGCTTTCTCAATCTGCCGCTGATCGGCAAGCTCGCCCGTGGCTACAACGCTGCCCGCTTCGCCGGCACGCTCGCCATGCTGGCGGGAGCCGGTGTGCCGATCCTGAAAGCGCTGCAGGCCGCGGCCGAGACGCTGTCCAACCGCGCCATGCGCGCCGATGCGATGGACGCCTTGGTGCAGGTGCGCGAAGGCGCGCCGCTGGCCTCGGCACTGTCGGGCAAGAAGCGGTTCCCCGGCCTGCTTGCGATGTTCTCCCGCCTCGGTGAACAGACCGGCCAGCTGCCGGTGATGCTCGACCGCGCCGCCAAACAGCTCGCCGCCGAGGTGCAGCGGCGGGCGCTGCAGATGGCGACGATCCTCGAGCCGTTGCTGATCGTGGGAATGGGCGGCGTCGTGATGACGATCGTCCTGGCAGTCCTGCTTCCGATCATTCAGCTGAACAACTTCGTGAAGTGAGCTCGGGTCACTTCACGAAATTGTTCAGATCACCAGCAGCGCATCGCGACCGCGGGTCACGGCGCTTGTCACGAGCCGGCGGTCGAACGTGGCGAGCTTGCCGCGGTGGGCGCGGGCGAGGGCCAGCAGGTAGGTGTCGGTCACCTGGCCATGCCTCAGGAGGCG
>JAYTYH010000019.1:0-11658 GCA_043742485.1 Rhizobacter sp. | reverse complement strand
CTCGTCACCCAGGTCGGTTTCCTGCCGCCCGACGATCCGCGCGTGCGCGGCACCATCGCCGCCATCGAGCGCGAGCTCGTCGTCGGCGGCCTGGTGATGCGCTATGCGACCGAGAGCGGCGTCGATCACCTGCCGGCCGGCGAGGGCGCCTTTCTGCCCTGCACGTTCTGGCTCGCCGATGCCCTGGCCGTCACGGGCCGGCGGGCCGAGGCGGAGGTGCTGTTCGAGAAGCTGCTGGCGCGCTGCAACGACGTCGGCCTGCTCGCCGAGGAGGTCGATCCGCAAACCGGTCGGATGCTCGGCAACTTCCCGCAGGCATTGACCCACATGGCGCTCGTCAACACGGCGCGGCTGCTGACGATGCCCGAGGCGGAACTGGGCCGGTCGGCCGCAGCCGGCGAGCGGACGGCGGCGGTGGCCAAGGCGGACTGAATGCGACCGGAACGCAGCGGCGCTCCCTATCCCCGCCTGCTCGGCGACCTGGGCGGGACCGAGCATCGATTCGGCTGGGTGGCATCGCCCGCTGCCGAGGTCACGAGGGTGGATTCCTGTCCGGGCGGCGGCGATCTCGGCGCCGAGATCAGGCGCTACCTTGCGGCTCAGAAGCTGGCTGCGCCAGCCAGTGCCGCTCTCGGCATCGCTGCCCCGGTGTTCGGCGACAACGTCGCCATGACCAATGGCGAAGCCCGCTTCTCGATCCGCGACCTCGAGCGCGAGCTTGGCGTCGAGACCTTGCTCGTCATGAACGACTTTGCCGCGCTCGCCCATGCGCTGCCTTCGCTGCGCGAGGACGAGACCTGGCCGGTCGGCCGGGGTGACGCCACGGCCGGTGGCACGCTGGCGCTCGTGGGTCCGGGCACCGGCCTCGGTGTGTCCGGACTGCTGACGGTGCCGGGCGGCCACGTTCCGGTGGTCGGCGAGGGCGGTCATTCGACGCTCGCGGCGGCGAACGATCACGAGGCCGACGTGCTCGCGGCGCTGCGCCGTCGCTTCGGCCACGCCTCAGCCGAACGCGTTCTCTCGGGCCCCGGGATCGTCAACCTGCACGCCGCGCTGTGCCTTCTTTCAGGCTCGCCGGCCGAAGAACTGGCGCCGGCGGAGATCACGCAGCGAGGACTCGACGGCAGCGACGACTGCTGCCGCGAAGCGCTCGACCTGTTCTTCGCCTTTCTCGGCAGCGTTGCCGGCGACCTTGCGCTCACGCTCGGCGCCCGCGGCGGCGTCTTCATCGGCGGCGGCATCGTCGCCCGGCTCGGCAAGGCGATCGCGCGGTCGAGCTTTCGCGAACGGTTCGAGGCCAAGGGGCGCTACCAGGACTATCTCGCCGGCATACCGACGCGGGTGATCGCGGATGCGTCCGGCCTGGCCCTGCGCGGAGCCAACGCAGCGCTCGACGGCTAGGACCGTCGGTTCGTCGGCCAGCTGCGCGGCTGGCGCCCGCCCATCTGCAGGTCGTCGCACGGCAGCGCCCGGCTGCACCGTGCCGGTCCTACACTCGCGGCCATGAAAAATTCCGTCGATCCCGCGGCACCGGCTCACAAGGCGCGGCGCCGGTTCCGGGTGGGCGTCGTGGTGGCCGCGGTCGTCGTTGCGCTCATGGCCTTCGTGGCCGTCCAGAAGTCTCGCGACGGCGACGCGCGAGCCGCCGCCGAGGCCAAGGCCAAAGAAGTCGTTCCTCTGCAATTCGTCGCCGCCGAGGTGGCGCAGCCGAGGCTGCTGCGCATGCCGCTGACGATCGAGTTTTCCGGCCCGCTGGTGGCACCGCGCACAGCCATCGTGCGCGCCAAGGCCTCCGGGACGCTGATCGCGCTCGGCGTGGCCGAAGGCAGCCGCGTCAAGGCCGGCCAGGTGATCGGCGAGATCGACCTCGCCGACTTGCAGAGCCGGGTTGCCGACCGCTCGGCCGGCGTCGAATCGGCGCAGGCCAACCTCGTCGAGGCCGAGCGCCAGAACACCGCCAACGTCGGCTTGGCGGCGCAGAACTTCATCTCGACGACGGCACTGCAGACCTCGCAGGCGCGGCTCGATGCCGCCCGGGCCGCGCTGAAGTCGGCGCAGGCGCAGCTCGCGACCTCGCGAGTCGGCGTTCGCGAAGCCACGCTGTCGGTGCCGATCTCGGGCATCGTCGGCAAGCGCCACGTCGTGCCCGGCGAGAAGGTCAGCGCCGAGCAGCCGATCGTGACCATCGTCGATCTCTCGACGCTCGAGCTCGCCGGCTCGGTGGGGACGCACGAGGTCTCGCTGCTCGAACCGGGCCAGGCGGTGGCGGTCCGCGTCGAGGGCCAGAGCGCCGACGTCGTCGGCCGCATCGACCGCATCGCGCCGGCGGCCGAAGCCGGCACGCGCGCCATCGGCGTCGTCGTCGTGCTCGACAACAAGGCCGAGCGCTTCCGCGGCGGCCAGTACGCGCAGGCGCGGGTCCAGGTCGCCGACGCCAGTGAGCGCCTCACGGTGCCGATCGGCGCCGTCGGCCAGGCGTCGGGCCAGGACTTCGTGTGGTCGATCGAGAAAAGCGCGTTGGTGCGCCGCATCGTCGTCACCGGCCGGCGCGACGCTGCTAGCGGCCGCGTCGAGGTGACCAAGGGCTTGCCGGCGGAAGCGCAGATCCTGGCGCTGCGCTTCGACAACCTGAAGGAGGGCGCGCCGGCCGCCATCGTCGCCCGCCGCACTGCGGCCGCACCAGCGCCGGCTCCGGCGGCGTCGGCATCTGCGTCGGCCAGCGCCACCGCCGCCGGCACCCGCTCCTGACCACGGCGCCGCCTCACCATGTGGTTCACCCGCGTCTCCATCAACAACCCGGTCTTCGCGACCATGGCGATGGCCGCGCTCTGCGTGCTCGGCCTGTTCTCGTACAGCCAGCTCCGTGTCGAGCGGCTGCCCGACATCGCGCCGCCGATCGTCTTCGTCAGCGTCGCCTATCCCGGCGCCTCGCCCGACGCCACCGAGACCGAGCTGACGCGGCCGATCGAGCTGGCCTTGAACGGCATCGCCGGCGTCAAGATGATCCGCTCGAACAGCCTCGAAGGCCGCAGCGAGACGGTGGTCGAGTTCCAGGTCGGCGCCGACATGAACCGCGCCGTGCAGGACGTGCGCGACAAGGTGGCGGTGGTGCAGCCCAACTTCCCGCGCGACGCCAAGCAGCCCTACGTGTCGCGCTTCGACGGCGACAACGCCCAACCCACCGTCTACCTCTCGCTGCTCGGCGCCGAGCGCAGCGCCCGCGAGCTGTCGCTGCTCGCCGACCAGGTCGTTCGCAAGCGCCTGGAGCGCGCCAGCGGCGTCGCCCGTGTCGACGTCGGCGGCCTGACGGTGCGCCAGGTCCGCATCGACCTCGACCCGCAGCGCCTGCGCGCCTACCAGCTGACGCCGGCCGACGTGTCGGCGGCCCTGCAGCGCGCCAACACCGACATGCCGGTCGGCCTGCTCAGCGGCAGCAAGGAAGACGCGATCGTGCGCGTCGAGGGCAAGGTGCGCGACGCCAAGGCCTTCGCCGATGTCGTCGTCGCCAGCCGCGCCGGCCAGGTGGTGCGGCTGGCCGACGTCGGCACCCTGGTCGAGCGCGAGCGCGAAGCCGATTCGATCTCGCGCGTCGACGGCGTGCCGGCGATCTCGTTCCAGGTCTTCAAGCAGCAGGACGCCAACATCGTCGACACCGGCGAGGCCATCAAGGCCGCCGCCGCTGAGCTCAGGAAGAGCCTGCCGCCGGGCGTCGAGCTGCGCCTCGTCTATGCCGACAGCGACTGGGTCGGCCGCTCGCTCGACGGCGTCAAGCACACGCTGATCGAAGGCGCGCTGCTCACCATCGCCATCGTCTTCCTCTTCCTGCACAGCTGGCGCAGCACCGTCATCACCGGCCTCACCTTGCCGATCTCGGTGATCTCGGCCTTCATCGCCGTCTACCTGTTCGGCTTCACGCTCAACTTCATGACGATGATGGCGCTGAGCCTGTGCATCGGCCTGCTGATCGACGACGCCATCGTCGTGCGCGAGAACATCGTGCGCCACGTCCACATGGGCAAGGACCACCGCACGGCCGCGCGCGAGGGCACCGAGGAGATCGGCCTGGCGGTGATGGCCACCACCTTCGCCATCTGCGCCGTGTTCGTGCCGGTCGCCTTCATGAAGGGAATCGTCGGCAAGTTCTTCTTTCCCTTCGGCGTCACCGTCGCGGTGGCGGTGCTGGTGTCGCTGTTCGTGAGCTTCACGCTCGATCCGATGTTGTCGAGCGTGTGGCGCGACCCGCCGACGAACCGGCTCCTGCGCGTGCCGGTGCTGGGCCATCTGATGCGCGGCACCGACCGCCTGCTCGACGTGCTGCACGGCGTCTACGAGCGCCTCATCCGCTGGATCTTCTCGACGCGGCGCTACCGCGTCTTCGTGCCGCCGATCCCGGCCTATGGCCGGCCCTTCGCCGCCGACGGTCAGCGTGACCGCAGCCGGCCGCGCCGGCTCCGCTTCGCGACCATCACGCCGCGGCCGATCGTGCTGCTCGCGGGCGTGGGCAGTTTCGTGCTGGCGATCGTGCTGGCGGTCTTCTTCGTCGGCACCGAGTTCATCCCCGACTCGGACAACAGCTACATCCAGCTCAACGTCGGCCTGCCGGTCGGCACCAGCCTGCTGCGCGGCAGCGACAAGATGCAGCAGGTCGAGGATGTCGTGCGCAGCCTGAAGGAAGTGCGCATGGTCTCGGCCACCGTGGGCGACACCGGCAACGGCAGCCGCAACTCGGCCAGCCTGTCGATCCAGCTCGTCAAGCCGGCCGAGCGCAGCCGCAGCCAGCGCGACATCGAACAGGCCATTCGCCAGGCCCTCAAGCCGATCCCCGGCATCGAGGTCACGCTCGGCAACCAGCCCATCTACATCGCCTTGCTCGGCCCCGACCCGGCCGTGCTCGAGACCGAAACGCTGCGCCTGGCCGACAAGATCGCCAAGGTGGCCGGCATCGCCGACCTCACGACCTCGGTCAAGCCGGGCCTGCCCGCCTACGCCGTTCGCCTCAAGCCCGACGCCGTGCGCGAGCTCGGCCTGACGACGACGCAGCTGGCGTCGAGCCTGCGCGCCTTCGTCAACGGCGAGGTCGCCACCTACTGGACCTCGCCCGACGGCGAGCAGGTCGACGTCGAGCTGCGGCTGCCGCAGGCCGGCCGCGAGAACGTCACCCAGCTCGACGACCTGCCCGTGGCCTACGCCAAGGACGGCACACCGATCTCGCTGTCGCGCGTGGCCGACATCGTGCCGGTGACCAATCCCGTCGTCATCAAGCGCCAGGACCTGCAGCGACGCCAGGGGATCTACGCCGGGACGCAGGGCCGGCCGAGCGGCGACGTCGGCGCCGACGTGCAGAAGATCGTCAAGGCGACACAGCTGCCGCCCGGCTACCGCTTCGACGTCGGCGGCCAGACCAAGGAGCAGGCCGAGGCCTTCACCGGCGTGCTGTTCGCGCTCGGCGCCGCGGTGATCTTCATCTACATCGTGCTGGCGTCGCAGTTCGGCAGCTTCCTGCAGCCCCTCGCGATCATGGCTTCGCTGCCGCTGGCGCTCATCGGCGTCATGCTGGCGCTCCTGGTCACGCACTCGACGCTCAACCTGTTCTCGATGATCGGCCTGGTCATGCTGATGGGCCTGGTGACGAAGAACGCCATCCTGCTCGTCGACTTCGCCAACCACGGCCGCAAGGCCGGCCTGGACATCGCCGATGCCTTGCTGCAAGCCGGCCTGGTGCGGATGCGGCCCATCATCATGACCACCGCGGCCATGATCTTCGGCATGCTGCCGCTGGCATTGGCGTTGAGCGAAGGCGGCGAGATCCAGGCGCCCATGGGGCGAGCGATCATCGGCGGCGTGATCACGTCGACGCTGCTGACGCTGGTCGTCGTTCCGGTGCTGTACAGCTACCTGGTTCGTGACCGGAAGAGGGCTGCGACGGCGGCCGCGGTGCCGGCCCGGGAGGCGTCAGCGGGCGGTGCGATCGCCGCACGGATGCCCGCGTCGAAGGACTGACGACGAACGATCAGTCTTCGTAGCTCGCCAGCGGCGGGCACGAGCACGACAGGTTGCGGTCGCCCCAGACGTTGTCGACCCGGCCCACTGGAGACCAGTACTTGCCGTGCCGGAGCGAGGCCAGCGGATAGGCCGCTTCCTCGCGCGAGTAGGCGTGCGTCCATTCGCCGCCGAGCAGGGCCGCGGCCGTGTGCGGCGCGAACCTGAGCGGGTTGTCGTCGCGCGGCCAGACGCCCGATTCGACCTTCGCGATCTCGCTGCGGATCGCGATCATGGCGTCGCAGAAGCGGTCGAGCTCGGCCAGCGATTCGCTTTCCGTCGGCTCGACCATCAACGTGCCCGCGACCGGGAAGCTCAGTGTCGGCGCGTGGAATCCGTAGTCGATGAGACGCTTGGCGACGTCTTCGGCGCCGATGCCCGACGCGTCTTTCAACGGCCGCAGATCGAGGATGCACTCGTGGGCGACGCCGCCGCCGCGGAGACCTTCGACGTTGCCGCTGAAGTGCAGCTCGTAGTGGTCGGACAGCCGCGCCGCGATGTAGTTCGCCGACAGGATCGCCGTCTCGGTGGCGGCGCGCAGGCCCTCGCTGCCCATCATCCGCATGTACATCCAGCTGATCGGAAGCACCGCGGCGTTGCCGAGCGGTGCCGCCGAGATGGCGCCGACGCTGCCTTCCCCGCGCCTCTCGCCACCGCTGGTGTGCGAAGGCAGGAACGGCACCAGATCGGCGACGACGCAGACCGGCCCGACGCCGGGGCCGCCGCCGCCGTGCGGGATGCAGAAGGTCTTGTGCAGGTTGAGGTGGCTGACGTCGCCGCCGAACTCGCCCGGCGCCGCCACACCGACCAGCGCGTTCATGTTGGCGCCGTCGACGTAGACCCGGCCGCCGTGGCGATGCACGATCTCGCACAGCTCGGTGACGCGGCGCTCGAAGACGCCGTAGGTCGACGGGTACGTGATCATCACCGCGGCCAGCCTGTCGGCATGCAGAACGCACTTGGCCTCGAGGTCGGCGAGGTCGACGCTGCCTTCGGCGTCGCACTTCGTCACCACCACCTGCAGGCCGGCCATCTGGGCGCTGGCCGGGTTGGTGCCGTGCGCCGATTCGGGGATCAGGCAGATCGTGCGCTGGCTGTCGCCACGCGAGGCGTGCCAGGCGCGGATGGCGAGCAGGCCGGCGTATTCGCCCTGCGAGCCGGCGTTCGGCTGCAGGCTGACGCCGGCATAGCCGGTCGCCTCGCAGAGCCAGACCTCGAGCTGGCGTCGCAGCTCGTCGTAGCCGGCGCGCTGGTTGGCAGGCGCGAACGGATGGATCTGCGCGAATTCTGGCCAGGTGATGGGAATCATCTCGCTGGTCGCGTTCAGCTTCATCGTGCACGAGCCGAGCGGGATCATCGAGCGGTCGAGGGCGAGATCCTTGTCGGAGAGGCCGCGCAGGTAGCGCAGCATGTCCGTCTCGGAGTGGTAGCGGTTGAAGACCGGGTGGGTCAGGAAGGCCGAGGTCCGGCGCAGGCCGTCGGGAATCATCGGCGCGACGCCGCGCTCGAAGGTGGTGAAGTCGGGCAGCGCCTGGCCCTCTTTGGCGAACACCTGCCAGAGGGCGACGATGTCGGCGCGCGTCGTCGTCTCGTCGAGGCTGATGCCGAGCATCGTGTCGCCCTTCTCGGGGTAGCGGCGCAGGTTCATGCCGGCCTCCGCGGCGCGGCCGAAGATCGCCGCGGTATCGGCGCCGCTGTCGACGGTGATGGTGTCGAAGGCGCTGTCGCCGCGCACCGTGAAGCCGAGCTTGCGCAGGCCTTCGGCGAGCACCGCGGTGTAAGCCGCGACCCGCTCGGCGATGCGCTTCAGCCCGGCCGGCCCGTGGTAGACGGCGTACATGCTGGCGACCACCGCCGGCAGCACCTGCGCCGTGCAGATGTTCGAGGTGGCGCGCTCGCGGCGGATGTGCTGCTCGCGCGTCTGCAGGGCAAGCCGGTAGGCAGTGGCGCCATGGACGTCGATGCTGACGCCGACGAGCCGGCCGGGCAGGCCGCGCTTGAATTCGTCGCGGCAGGCGAGGTAGGCGGCGTGCGGGCCGCCGCAGCCCATCGGCATGCCGAAGCGCTGGGTCGTGCCGCAGGCGATGTCGGCGCCGAGCTCGCCCGGCGAGGCGATGAGCGCCAGGGCGAGCAGGTCGGCGGCGACGATGAAGGCGGCGCCGCGGGCGTGGATGCGCGGCGCGTCGGCGCGCATGTCGTGGATCTGACCGCTGGTGGCCGGGTACTGCGCGAGCACGGCGAAGTAGTCACCGGCCGCGATCAGGCGGTCCCATTCCTCGGCCGAGTTCGCCAGCACGATCTCGAGGCCGAGCGGCCCGGCGCGCGTGCGCAGCACCTCGATCGACTGCGGATGGGCGTCGCCGGCGACGACGATGGTGTCGCTCGCGCACCTGACGCTGCGCCGGGCCAGCGTCATGGCCTCTGCCGCGGCGGTCGCCTCATCCAGCATCGATGCGTTCGCGATGGCCATGCCGGTGAGGTCGCAGACCATCGTCTGGAAATTGACCAGCGCTTCGAGCCGGCCCTGCGAGATCTCGGCCTGGTAAGGCGTGTAGGCCGTGTACCAGGCCGGGTTCTCGAGCACGTTGCGCAGGATGACGCCGGGCGTGTGGGTGCCGTGGTAGCCTTGGCCGATGAAGCTGCGGGCGACGCGGTTCTTCGCCGCCAGCACCTTCAGTTCGGCCTGCGCCGCGGCTTCGCCGAGCGGCGCAGGCAGCTTCATGGCCGCGCGCCGCGCGATCGACGCCGGCACGATCTGCTCGATCAGCGCCCGCCTCGTAGCGGCGCCGATGACCGACAACATGTGTACCTCGGCGGCGGCGTCGATGCCGATGTGGCGGGCGGTGAACTCGGCGTCGTTCTCGAGCTCGGCGAGCGGTTTGAGGGCAGACATCAGCATGGCGTTCTCGAAGGTCGGGGCAGCGTCAGGCGTTCTTGACCAGCTCGTCGTAGGCCGACTGGTCGAGCAGGCCAGTGGCCTCGGCGGCGTCGGCGAGCTGGATGCGGAAGAACCAGCCGGCGGCTTGCGGGTCGCTGTTGGCCAGCGACGGATCGGAGCGCAGCGCCTCGTTGACCTCGACGATCGTGCCGGCCACCGGCATGTACAGATCGGCCGCCGCCTTGACCGACTCGACCACGCCCGCGACCTCGCCCTTGGCGAAGGTCTTGCCGATCGCCGGCAGGTCGACGAAGACGACATCGCCGAGCGCGTCCTGGGCGTGGTGGGTGATGCCGACGGTCGCCCTGGCAGCGTCGGAGGTGTCGATCCATTCGTGGTCGGTCGTGTACATGACGGGCATCGCGGGCTCCTGATGGGAAAGGGAAGGGGAAGTGGGCGGTGAGGCCGGGCCGGCTCAGCCGCGGAAATAGCGGTGCGGTGAGAACGGCAGCGGCGCGACGCGCATCGGCTGCGGCTTGCCGCGAACGTCGGCGTGCAGCGCGGTGCCCATCACGGCCGAAGCGGTCGGCACATAGGCCAGTGCGATCGGCTGGCCGACGCTCGGCCCGATGGTGCCGCTGGTGACGCGGCCGATCGGCGCACCGGTCTCGTCGACGATGGCGGCGCCTTCGCGCACCGGCACGCGTTCGAGTCCGATGAGCCCGACCCGCTTGCGCCCGGCGCCGTCACGCAGCTGGCGCTCGATCGTCGCCGTGCCGGGATAGCCACCGGCGCGCGCGCCACCCGGGCGGCGCACTTTCTGGATCGCCCAGAGGAGGCCGGCCTCGACCGGCGTCGTCGTCTCGTCGATGTCGTGGCCGTACAGGCACAGGCCTGCTTCCAGGCGCAGCGTGTCGCGGGCACCGAGGCCGGCGGGCTCGACCTCGGGCTCGGCGAGGAGGGCGCGGGCGAGTGCTTCGGCATCGGTGGCGGCGACGGAGATCTCGAAGCCGTCTTCGCCGGTGTAGCCGGAGCGTGTCGCGAAGCAGTCGAAGCCGGCGATGCGCGCATCGGCACCGCTCATGAAGGTCAGCGCCGCGAGCGCAGGCGCCAGCCGCGTCATCACCGCCGCAGCCTTCGGACCCTGCAGCGCGAGCAAGGCATGGTTCGGCATCGCCTCGACAGCGCAGCGGCCGCCGACGGCGCGCTGCAGGTGCAAGGTGTCGGCGACCTTGCAGCCGGCGTTGACGACCAGCAAGAGGTGGTCGTCGCGGCGCGTCACCATCAGGTCGTCGAGGATGCCGCCGCCTTCGTTCGTGAAAAGCGCGTAGCGCTGCTTGCCGACGGCGAGACCTGCGATGTCGACCGGCACCAGCGTCTCGAGCGCTGCTGCCGCGTCGCTTCCCTCAAGGCGGAGCTGGCCCATGTGCGAGACGTCGAAAAGCACCGCCGACGCGCGGCATTGGCGGTGCTCGGCGAGGATGCCCGCGGGGTACGAGACCGGCATGTCGTAGCCGGCGAAGGCCACCATCTTCGCGCCGAGCTCGACGTGGAAGGCGTGCAGCGGCGTCTTCAGCAGCGCCGCGGTGGAAACGGGGTCGGACATGGAGCGGCTCCGGAGCGAGTTCGACACCCGACGGGCCGCGCCTGGGCACGACGCCTCCGGGAAAACTGCCCCCTCTGTCCGCTCTACCTGAGAGATTGGCGGCGCCGTCACCGGTGCCGCTTGCCCCTTCGGTGGACCCGCTCGAAACGGGCCTCTCTCCAGCGAGGAACGCCTGCGAGCAGGCGCTTGCCAGTCCTGGGTACCTGAGCGTTCGACGCGGCTCTCGCCACCTCTGCGCCTTCGGTGGCGTCGACAAGCTCGACGCTCTCTCCTGGCGGGGCGCAGTCTAGCAGTGGCCTGCGGGCACGCCGGGATAATCGACACCATGACGGCAGCAGACGAATGGCTGCGCATCGAGTCGCTCGACCTCGAGGCGCAAGGCGTGGCCCACAACTCGGAAGGCAAGGTCGTCTTCGTCGAGGACGCACTGGCCGGCGAGGAGGTGCGCATCGCCGTGCACCGCAAGAAGAACAACTGGGAGCAGGCATCGATGACGGCGCTGCGGCGGCCGAGCTCGCAGCGCGTCGTGCCGCGCTGCCCGCACTTCGGCGTCTGCGGCGGCTGCAAGATGCAACATCTGCACGTCACGGCACAACTCGCGACCAAGCACCGGGCGCTCGAAGACGCGCTCTGGCACCTCGGCAAGGTGCGGCCCGAGCGCGTGCTCAGGCCGCTCGAGGGGCCGGCCTGGGGCTATCGGAGCCGAGCCCGGTTCTCGGTGCGCTACGTCGCCAAGAAGGGCAAGGTGCTGATCGGCTTCCACGAGCGCAAGTCGAGCTTCGTCGCCGACATCACGAGTTGCCAGGTCGTGCCGAAGCACGTGAGCGATCTGTTGCTGCCCTTGCGCGACCTCGTCGGCGCGATGGCCACGCGCGACCGGCTGCCGCAGATCGAGCTCGCCGTCGGCGACGCCACCACGGCGTTGGTGCTTCGCCATCTCGAGCCCCTGCCGGAGGGCGACCTCGACCTGCTGCGCGGCTTCGGCGTGCGTCACGGCGTCGAGTGGTGGCTGCAGGCCAAGGGCCCCGACACGGTGCGCCGGCTCGATGGCGCACCTTCTACGCTCGCATACAGCCTGCCCGAGTTCGACATCGCGATGCCGTTCCGGCCGACCGATTTCACGCAGGTCAACCAG
>JAYTYH010000018.1:0-5007 GCA_043742485.1 Rhizobacter sp. | reverse complement strand
GCTGGGCGCGGCACGCGTCGCCATCAAGCCGCTCTATCCGGGGCAGAACGACGAGGCCGCGCTCGGTCGCGAGGTCGTCACCGATGTCGTGTTTTCGGCCTACGCCCGCCGCATCGCTTACCTGCATTCGACGCGCGCGCCGACCTGGCGCTACTTCTTCAGCCGCGTCGCCGACAACCTGCGCCCGCAACTCGAGAGCGGCGTACCCCACGGCGGCGAGATCGCGGCGGTGTTCGACCTCGGCGACGGCTGCGGCTGCCTCGGCGCGCCGCTCACCGAAGCCGACCGTGCCGCCTCGCGCCGCGTCGCCGACTACTGGGTCGCATTCGCCCGCGACGGCGTGCCCGCCGCCGCCGACGCGCCGGCGTGGCCACGCGACGACCGCCGGCGCGCCGAGACGCTGGAGTTCGGCGCCGACGCCGTCGTGGCGCGTATCGACTTTCGCAGGCGCCGGCTCGACACCTTCATCGGCGCCCTCAACGTGATCGGGCTGTTCGCGGGCCGATGAAGTGCCTGTCGCTTCTCGGCGGCCTTAGTCTTTGTTCTTGTCTTTGTGCTTGTCTTTGTCGTGGCCACGGCCACGGCCGTTGTCGTGACCGCGGTCCCGGTCGTCGCCGTCATGGCCGCGCTCGTCTTGCCGGTCCCAGTCGGGGTGCTCGTGCTCGTAGCGTTCGCGAACCCAGTCGTCGCGCACGAAGTAGACCGGCTGGCCGCAGGCGCCGTAGCGGCCGCAGTAGCGGCGCCAGTTCTGCTGCTGGACCGGCGGCACGTAGAGGTAGACCGGCTGCTGCTGGACGACCACGCGCGGCTGGTAAATGATGATTGGCTCGGCGCGATAGAGCGCCGGCGGCGGCTGGTCGCCGATGATGATGCGACCGTAGACCCCCGGCTGGTTGATGCCGATGCTGGCGCTGACCTGCGCCTCGGCTGGGGTCGCCGCGCCGAAGGCGGCCGCGGCGAAGGTCAGGGCGAGAATCGTTGTCTTCATGAATGTCTCCGGATCGAGTGGTGGCTAGCCAACGCACCGATGCTGCGCCACGCGGACAGCCACCGGGTGAAGAAACCGGGCCGAAGCCGCGCAGGACAACACGCCGGGCCCTCTGGCTCGACCTGATCCGCTGGGACCGCCCGGCCGGTACGCTGCTGCTGTTCTGGCCGACGCTCTCGGCCCTGTGGATCGCGGCCGGGGGCTTTCCGGGCTGGCACCTGCTGGCGGTGTTCACTCTCGGCACCTTCCTCATGCGCAGCGCCGGCTGCGCCTTCAACGACGTCGCCGATCGCGAGTTCGATCGCCACGTCGAACGCACCGCAGCGCGGCCGGTGACGAGCGGCACCGTGTCGGTGCGCGAAGCGCTCGCCGTCGGCGCCGCGCTCGCGCTTGCCGCCTTCGCGCTCGTCCTCACAACCAATGGCGCCACCGTCGCCTGGAGCTTCGCGGCCGTCGCGGTGACGCTGATCTATCCGTTCAGCAAGCGCGTCTTCGCGATGCCACAGGCGGTTCTCGGCGTCGCCTTCAGCTTCGGCATCCCCATGGCCTTCGCGGCCGTTCAAGGCCGGGTGCCGGCTCTGGCGTGGTGGCTGTTGCTGGGCAACCTGTTCTGGGTGCTGGCCTACGACACCGAATACGCGATGGTCGACCGCGACGACGACCTCAAGATCGGCATCAAGACCTCGGCCATCACGCTCGGCCGCTTCGACGTCGCCGGCGTGATGGCGTTCTACGCCGCCTTCGTCGCCGTGTGGGCGTGGCTCGGTGCCGGGCTCGGCTACCGCTGGCCGTACTTCGCCGGGCTGGCCGCCGCCGCCGCTATCGCGCTCTGGCATTTCACGCTCATCCGCAGGCGCAGCCGCCAGGGCTGCTTTCGCGCCTTCCGGCTCAACCACTGGCTCGGCTTCGCCGTCTTCGTCGGCGTGGTGGCAGCGGGCTGGTCTTCGTGAGCGAAGCTCAGGCCGCGATCGGCTCGGCGGCCTCGATGGCCTTCAGTGCGCCGACCAGCGCCTCGATGGCAAGGTCGATCTGCCCGCGCTCGATGGTCAGCGCCGGAGCCAGCCGGACGACGGTGCCATGGGTGTCTTTCGTCAGCACGCCGAAGCCGACGAGCTCGTCGCAGATGCGCCGGGCGCTGGCGAACGCGGGGTCGAACTCGACGCCGACGAACAGGCCTTTGCCCCGGATGTCGACGATGGCCGGGTGACGCAGGCTGCGCAAACTCGTAAGCAAGTACTCGCCTTGGCGTTGGGCGTTGGCGCAAAAGTCGCCGTGCTCGAGAAGCTCGAGTGCGGCGTCGCCCACCGCGGCCGCCAGCGGGTTGCCGCCGAAGGTGCTGCCGTGGTCGCCCGGCGTGAAGACGGCCATGACTTCTTCGCTGGCCAGGAAGGCGCTTACCGGCAGCAGTCCGCCGCCGAGCGCCTTGCCCAGGGTCAGGCCGTCGGGGCGCACGCCTTCGTGGTCGCAGGCGAGCACGGCGCCGGTGCGGCCGAGGCCGGTCTGGACCTCGTCGGCGATCATGAGGATGCCGCGGCGCGTGCAGATCTCGCGCACCGCGCGCAGGTAGACGGCCGGCGGCACGACGATGCCGGCCTCGCCTTGCACGGGCTCGACGATGAAGGCCGCCGTGTCCGGGCCGATCGCCGCCTCGAGAGCGGCCGCATCGCCGAAAGGCACGCTGACGAAGCCGGGCGTGAACGGGCCGAAGCCGTCGCGGTATTGCGCCTCGCTCGAAAAGCCGACGATGGTCGTCGTTCGGCCGGCGAAGTTGCCGGCCGCGACCAGGATCTGGGCTCGGCCGTCGGCCACGCCCTTGACCTTGTAGGCCCACTTGCGCGCCGCCTTGATTGCCGTCTCGACGGCCTCGGCGCCGGTGTTCATCGGCAGCGCCCGGGCCATGCCCGTCATGCGGCACACGCGCTCCAGGAAGGGACCGAGCCGGGCGGTATGGAATGCCCGGCTGGTGACAGCGAGGCGGCCGGCCTGTTCCCTCAGCACGGCAACCAGCGCCGGATGTGAATGCCCGAAGCTGACCGCCGAATAGGCCGACATCATGTCGAGGTAGCGACGGCCGTCGGTGTCGAACAGCCAGACGCCTTCGCCGCGCTCCAGCGTGACAGCCAAGGGGTCGTAGTTGCGGGCGCCGTAACGGCGTTCGAGGTCGACCGGCAAGGCAGAGCGGGCTGGCATGGCGACGGCACGGGCGGCGAATCGGGAGGCGAGCGCAGCAGCGCGGGCGGCGGTGGTCATGGCAGGTCCTCGGATGGCGGGGGTGCCGTCACTGTAGGGAGGTTAGTTCGCAATGTGCTTTCCAATTCGTGCATTAATTTCAGTAAATGCAAAACAATCGTGCATCACTTCCTCATAATCGGCGCATGTCTGCTCATTTGAATGCCACCGATCGAAAGATTCTCGCGGCTCTGCAGCGCGACGGCCGCGCCAGCAACGTCGAGCTCGCCGCCGAGGTGCATCTCTCGGCGCCGCAGTGCTTCCGGCGCATGCGTGCGCTCGAGGAGCGCGGCGTCATCCACGGCTACGCGGCGCGCGTCGACGCCGAAGCCCTCGGCCTCGACGTGATGGCGTACGTGAGCGTGCGCATTGCCGGCGACCAGTTCGGCCGCGTGCGCGAGATCGAGCAGGAGATCGCGGCCTCGCCGCAGATCCTCGAATGCCACGCCGTCTCGGGCGACTCCGACTACCTGCTGAAGGTGGTCGCGCGCGACCTGAAGAGCCTGTCGCAGTTCCTGACCGACCGCCTGATGCAGATCTCGGGCGTCGACGACGTCCGCTCGATGATCTGCCTCGAGGAGGTCAAGCCGGCGTCGCCGTTGCCGGTCGAGGATTGACCTCGGCCGGGCGCGGCAGTGCTTGGCTCGGGTCAATCAGCTCAGGTTGAAGAGGCGGGCGGCGCCGAAGGCGAAGTACCGCAGAACGAGAGGATCACGGCGCCCTCGACACGACGAATCTACAGCGTGCTGGCCGGTTGCCACGTCGGCGACTGGCGCAGGCCCGGTGCTGCCTCGATGACCACCGCCAGCGCCACTTCGCGCTCGACAACGGGCTCGGCCAGCGGCGCGCGCGCCAGGACCTGCGCCTTGGCCAGGGTCAGATACGACACCGCTGGCGGCGTGGCGGCACCGCCGCGCCGGATGGACAGCGCGCAGCCCGCGTCCGTCTACGGGTAGAGGCCGCGCTCCTCGCGGGCGCTCAGGATGCGTTCGCAGGCGACCGCGAAGGTTGCGGTGCGCAGGCTGATCTTGTGACGATCGGCCGTGTCCCAGATTTTCTTTAGCGCGTCGACCATGATCTTGTCGAGGCGCAGGTTGATCTCGTCTTCGCTCCAGAAGAACGACGAGAAGTCCTGGACCCATTCGAAGTAGCTGACGGTGACGCCGCCGGCGTTGCAGATGACATCGGGCACGACCAGGATGCCGCGCTCACCGAGGACGTCGTCGGCTTCGGGCAGCGTCGGCCCGTTGGCGCCTTCGAGCACCAGCCTGGCCTTGAGGCGGTGCGCCCGCTCCGGCGTGATCTGGCCCTCGAGCGCGGCCGGAATGAGGATGTCGCAGTCGACATCCCAGAACGCTTCCGCCTCGGCGCGATCGCCGCCGCGCACCTGCGAGATGCCGGCTTCATGCGTGATCGCCGGCATGGTCGTCGCCATGTCGAAGCCGCCGGGGTTGACCAGCGTGCCGGTATGGTCCTGCATCGCCACGATCTTGGCACCCGCCTGCACGAAGAGCTCGGCCGCCGAAGCGCCGACGTTGCCCATGCCCTGCACCGCGACACGGGCGCCGTCGAGGTTGAGGCCGATGCGGCGCGCGGCCTCGCGGCCGGTCACGAAGACGCCGCGGCCGGTCGCCTTGACGCGACCGAGCGAGCCGCCGAGGTCGATCGGCTTGCCGGTGACGACGCCGGTCGCGGTGGTGCCGGTGTTCATCGAGTACGTGTCCATCATCCAGGCCATGATCTGGCCGTTGGTGTTCACGTCGGGCGCCGGGATGTCGCGCTGCGGGCCG
>JAYTYH010000017.1:0-7941 GCA_043742485.1 Rhizobacter sp. | reverse complement strand
GCACCGAGAAGTCGAAGGCCTCGATCGGCGCGCCGAGCCGCTTCGCGAACGGCGCCAGATAGCCACCGACGCAGGCGTCGACGTGCATCCAGACGCCGCGCGCCGCCGCCACCGCCGCGATGGCGGCGATCGGGTCCATGACGCCGTGCGGATACGCGGGCGCCGACGCCACGACCATCACCGTGCTCGGCGTGATCGCCGCGGCGATGGCGTCGGGATCGGCCGTGAAGTCGGCGCGCAACGGCGTGCGCACGATCTCGAGGCCGAGGAAGTGGGCGGCCTTGTCGAAGGCCGGATGGGCGCTGAAGGCGAGCACGATCTGCGGCTTGCCGTCGATGCGGCGTTTGGCCACGGCGCGATCTCGGGCCGCCTTGACGGCGAGGAAGATGCTCTCGGTGCCGCCGGTCGTCATGGCGCCCTTGGCGTCGCTGCCGCCGCCGAGCAGCGACAGGCCCATCGCCACGACTTCCGACTCGAACTTCGCGAGGCTGCCGAAGGCGCGCTGGCCGAGGCCGTTCTCGGAGAAGTACATGACGTAGGCGCGCTTGGCGACCTCGAGCACGTCGTCGCCGGCGAAGTGGATGAAGGCCGGCGCCCGGCCCCCGCGCCAATCGACATCGTGCTCGCCGGCCTTCTTCAACCGCTGTTCGAGATCGAGCCAGGACATGCCTTCGCTCGGCAGGCGCACACGCGCTTCGGTCATTGGTTCAGCCTTCTTTTCCGCCCCAGTGGACGATGCGATTCTCGACCGCCCGCGCCAGCAGGTCGAGCAGGTAGCCGATGGCGGCCATGATGAGCACGCCGACGATGACGACGTTGGTGAGCAGGAAGTCGGAGGCCGACATCGCCATGAAAGCGATGCCCGATGTGGTGGCGATGAGCTCGGCGCCGACCAGCATCGTCACGCCGATGCCGATCGAGACGCGGATGCTGGTGAAGATGCCGGGCAGGCTGGCCGGGAAGATGACGCGCCGGAAGATCGTCGTGCGCGAAGCACCGAGCGCCAGCGCCGCCTGGACCTTGCGGGTGCCGACGCCGCGCACCGCCTGCATGGCGCTGATCGAGAGGATGGGGAACAGCGCCAGCACGATGATCACGATTTTCGAGACTTCGCCGATGCCGAACCAGATGATGAGCAGCGGCAGCAGCGCCAGCTTGGGCATCGGCCGCGTGATCTCGATCGGCGGGTCGAGCACCGCCTTGACGCTCTCGTTCATGCCCATCCACAGGCCCAGCGGCACCGCGACGAGCAGCGAGATCGCGAATGCGAGGCCGAAGCGGAACAGGCTGATGCCGATGTGGAACAGCAGGCTCTTGCCCTGGTAGCCGTTCTTCATCAGCGTCATGAAGGTGTCGGCCACCGACATCGGCGAGGGCAGGAAAAGCGGCGCCACGAACGGCTTGCCGCCGGGCAGCGGCGTCGTCAGCAGGAACCAGATCGCGAGCAGGGCGAAGAAGGAGCCCAGGTTGAGCCAGCGTGCCCGCCGCGCCGAACCCCGCGCCAGCGTCATCGTGCCGCTTCCTGGGCCTGCGCGGCCAGTGCTTCCTCGCGCAGCAGGCCGAAGATGTCGGCCTTCATGCGCACGAACTCGGCGCTGGTCACCACCGCCGGATCGTCACTGAGCGCGAACTGGGGCGAGAGACGCGCCTTGATGCGGCCGGGCCGCGCCGACATCACCACCACCTCGGTGGCGAGGAAGAGCGCTTCCTCGATGCTGTGGGTGATCCACAGCACCGTCTTGCGGGTCTCCTGCCAGATGCGCTTGATCTCTTCCTGCAGCAGCTCGCGGGTCTGCGCGTCGAGCGCCGCGAAGGGCTCGTCCATGAGCAGGATCTCGGGGTCGTTGGCGAGCGCGCGGGCGATGCCGACCCGTTGCTGCATGCCGCCCGAGAGCTCGTACGGATAGCGCTTCGCGAAGCCGGTGAGGCCGACCATCTCGGTGTAGTGCGAAGCGATGCGTGCGGCTTCTGCGCGCGACTTGCCGGTGGCGCGCGGCCCGAAGGCGACGTTGTCGGTGACGTTCATCCACGTGAACAGCGCGCCCTGCTGGAAGACGACCCCGCGCTTCGGGTCGGGGCCGGTGACGGGCACGCCGTCCATCAGCGCCTGACCGGTCGTGGCGGTCTCGAAGCCGGCCAGGATGTTGAGCAGGGTGCTCTTGCCGCAGCCCGACGGGCCGACCAGGCAGAGGAAAGCGTTCTCGGCGAGGTCGAGCGTCAGCGGGTCGAGGGCCTGGACGGCGTTGTCGCCGCTGCCGAAGCGCTTCGAGACGTTGTCGAAGCGCGCCTTGACCGCCGTCACGCCAGCTGGGCGACGAAGCTCTTGTCGACCAGGCCGTTGAAGTCCTTCGGCATGGCGTTGATCTGGCCGTTCTCCTTCAGGAACTCGGCCTGCGTCTGCAGCGTGCGCACGACGGCGGAGTCGCGCTCGCCCGGCTTGCCCAGCCACTGCGAGGTCATCTGCTCCTTCGCCGGCACCGGGTAGAAGGTGTTGAGCGAGCGCATGACCGCGGCCTCGTCGACGTTGAGGAACTTGGTCATCGTGTCGACGACTTCCTTCGGATTCGACTTGAAGGTGCGCGCGATCTGCTCGAAGTCTTTCAGGAAGGCGAGCACGAGCTCCGGGTTCTTCTGCTTGAACTCGTCGCGCACGGCGAAGGCGTCGAAGACGACGATACCCTTGGCGTTGAGGTCGCCGGTCTTGAAGAGGATCGTGCCGCCGTCGGCCACGATCACCGGCACCACCGGCACCCAGATGAAGCTGGCGTCGATCTCGCGCCGCGTCCAGGCCGAGGCGATCTGGTCGGAGCGCATGTTGATGAGGGTGACGTCGCTCGCCTTCATGCCGGCGCCCTTCAGCATCGCCATGCACGAGAAGTGCACCGAGGTGTTGAACGGCAGGCCGATCCTCTTGCCCTTCAGGTCGGCCACCGACTTGATGTTGGCGCTGTTCTGCACCACCAGCACTTCGCTGTCGATGATGTTCTTGTAGATGTAGACCAGCGACACCGGCACGCCGTTGGCGAAGCCGACGACGAGCGGGCTCGAGCCGAGGTTGCACATGTCGAGGCTGCCGCCGGCCATCGCCGACATCACCTCGGAGCCGGCGCGCACGGTGACGAACTCGGCCTTGACGTTCGGGCCGAAGACCTTGGGCGCCAGGCCCTTGGCGCGGATGTAGTTCTGCGCGTCGATGCTTCCGAAGGTGCCGAGGTTGACCTGCTTCTGCGCCTGCGCGAATACCGCCCTGACACCAAACAGCGAGCTTCCCGCGAGCATGTTTGCGGCGGTGAGCGAGAAGTCGCGGCGGGAAAGTTGGAGCTTCATGGCGCGTGGGTCCTGTCTTTGGAATCGAGTGAAATCGTTGAGCGTGTCGGTCACATTCTCCCCTTCCAGGGCACCAGCTTGAGCTCAACCCAGCGCATCAGCAGGTCGAACATATAGGCCACCACGCCGATCACGATGATCCCCATCACGACGATGTCGGTGCGCAGGAAGTTGGAGGCGTTGAGCACCATCTGGCCGAGGCCGACGCTGGCCGCCACCATCTCTGCCGCGACCAGCGTCGTCCAGCCGAAGCCGATGGCGATGCGCATGCCGATCAGGATGTCGGGCAGCGCCGATGGCAGGATCACGTGGCGGATCACCTGGGTGTAGCTGGCGCCCATCGAGTAGGCGGCGTTGATCTGCTCCTGCGAGGCGCTGCGCATGCCAGCGCGGGCGGCGAGCGCGAGCGGCGCGAAGCAGCTCAGGAAGATGAGCAGCACCTTGGGCAGCTCGTCGATGCCGAACCAGATGATGATGAGCGGCAGGTAGGCGAGCGGCGGCAGTGGCCGGTAGAACTCGAGCGGCGGATCGAAGATGCCGCGCGCGACCCGGCTCATGCCCATGGCGATGCCGATCGGGATGGCCGTCACGCAGGCCAGCGCGAACGCCGAGAAGACGCGGAACATGCTGGCCGCGAAGTGCTGCCAGAGCGGCTTGTCGTTGGCGCGCCCGGTCAGGTATTCGTAGAACTGCTCGAACACCGCCTGCGGGCTCGGCAGGAAGAGCGGCTTGACCCAGCCCATGTTGGTCACCAGGAACCAGACCGCGATCAACGACAGCACGGTGACGATGCTGATGACGACGCTCGAGCCCTCGCCCGGCACCTTGAAAGCGCTGGTCTTCAGTACCGGATCAGGCATGCGCGGCTTCGCGGTGGTGGACGATCGACAGCACCTCTTCACGCAGGCGGATGAACTCCGGCTCGCTCTTGACCTTGCGGGCATCGCCGTGGGCCAGGAACTGGCGCGAGAACGGCATCTCGTCGTAGACGTGCGAGATGCGGCCGGGGCTCGGGCTCATTACGATCAGGCGCGTGGCGAGGAACAGCGCTTCCTCGACCGAGTGGGTGATGAAGAACACCATCTTGTGCGTCGCCGCCCAGGCCTTGAGCAGGATCTCCTGCACCGTCTCACGGGTGAATGCATCGAGCGCGCCCATCGGCTCGTCCATCAGCAGCACGGCCGGGTCGTTGGCGAGCGCGCGGGCGATGCCGACGCGTTGCTGCATGCCGCCCGAGAGCTCGTAGACGGCGCGATCTCCGTACTTCTCGAGGCCGACGAGGGCCAGCTTCTCGTCTGCGGCGCGGCAGCGCGTGGCGCTGTCGACGCCGCGCATTCGCTGGCCGAGGGCGACGTTGTCGCGCACGTTCAGCCACGGCATCAGCGCGTGCTTCTGGAAGACGACGCCACGGTCGGCGCCCGGGCCGACCACCGGCCGGCCGTCGAGCAGGATCTCGCCGCTCGAGGGCGGCAGGAAGCCGGCGATGCAGTTGAGCAGCGTCGTCTTGCCGCAGCCCGAGGCGCCGAGCGCGACGACGAAGTCGCCGCCGCTCATCGTCAGGTTGACCGGCGCCAAGGCCTGCAGCAGGCCGCCCTTGACGGCGTAGTTGACCGTCAGGTCTCGGATGTCGAGCGTGGGCATGCGCCGCTCCGCCCGCTCCGCGCCGCCCGCCCTACTTCATCGCCTCCGTCACGTACTTCGTGGTCACGAAGGCACCGTAGTTCGGCTTGACTTCCTGGACGCGGCCCTGCTCTTTCAGGAACGCCGCGGTGTCGGTCATCGCCTTGGCGGCACCGCCGCCGAGCCACGCCGGGCCGGCCTGCTCGGCCAGCGTCGGGAAGCGGTAGAGCTTCATCGCCGCCGGCACGTCCTTCGCGTCGGCCTTGGTCCACTTGGCGACGGCCTTGACCTGGCTCGAATCGGCCGTCCACTTGGCGGCGTCGCTGCGATAGGCGGCGTCGGCCTTGGCCAGCGCCTTGACGAGCGCGACCATGAAGACCTCGTTCTTGGCCGCCCATTCGGCGTTGACGACCAGGCCGTCGAAGGTCGGGAAGCCCTTCTTGCCGATCGAGCCGGAGGTGGCGATGACCTTGCCGCTGGCCTTGACCTTGGAGAGCACCGGGTCCCAGATGAAGGTGGCGTCGATATCACCGCGCTCCCAGGCGGCAGCGATCTCCGGCGGCCGCATGTTCATCACCGTCACCGTCTTCGCGTCGACGCCTTCGGACTTGATGTCGGCCATCAGCTGGTAGTGTGAAGTCGACACGAAAGGCGTCGCGACCTTCTTGCCCTTCAGGTCCTTGACGCTGTTGATTCCCGAGCCGTTGCGGGCGACGAGCGCCTCGGCGTCGGCGATGTCGTCGAGGATCCAGAAAAGCTTGATGTCCTGACCCTGGTTGGCCGCCGTGGTGACGCCGGCCGAGCCGACCTCGCCAACCTGCACGTCGCCCGAGGCCATGGCCCGGATGACGTCGCCGCCGCCGCCGAACATGCGCCAGTTGATCTTGTAGCCGGTGCTCTTTTCGAGCTCGCCCGACTCCATGACCGTGCGCAGCGGCACCAGCATGTCCTGGTGGGCGAAGGTCACTTCCTTGGCCTGCGCGAAGGCGAGACCGGAGGCGAGCAGGGCCGCAGCGGCCAGGACGATGTGGGTGGTGTTCCTGAAGTTCATGGCTTCTCCCGTGTGATGGCGCACTGTGCATCAGATGATGCGTAACCCCAAGCGCCAGCTTCCGCGCCGGCATGGAGCCAGCGCTTAAGGGCTTTCCCTCACGTTGGTGC
This sequence comes from Rhizobacter sp., assembly GCA_043742485.1. GTDB lineage: Bacteria > Pseudomonadota > Gammaproteobacteria > Burkholderiales > Burkholderiaceae_C > Schlegelella_A. The sequence continues at coordinate 1,833 of JAYTYH010000017.1, read as the reverse complement.
ATTCGCGTTTTCGTCGCACCGCCGGCGTGCGGATTACGGCCTCGCGGTGCTGCGTCAGTGCACGGGGCGTCGCGCCGGCCGCACGACGCCGCGCGCCGCCGCCAGTTCGCTCACGGCCAGGCCGAGCGCCTGCACGCCGGCGACGATGCGTGCCGAGTCGATCGACGAGAAGCGCATGCGGAAATGCGGACACGGATACGGCGGCCGCGCGAAGAAGACATCGCCGGCCTCGACGAGCACGCCGTGACCGCGCGCGAGCTGGGCGAGCTCGGCACCGTCGACCCACGCCGGCGCCCGCACCCAGATCGAAGCGCCGCCCTGCGGCAGCGTGAACTCGAACTCGGGCAGGAACTCGCGCAGGGCGCCGGCCGCCAGCGCCAGCCGCTCCTGCATCGCCAGGTTGACCTTGCGGGCATGGCTCTCGTGGTGGCCGAGCGAGAGGAAGAGCGCGTAGGCGTGCTGCAGGAAGGCGCTCGGGTGGCGCAGCATGGCGTGGCGCAGCAGCCGCAGCTCCTCGACGAGGGCGCGCGGGGCCACGATGTAGCCCAGCCGCAGCGCCGGCGACAGGCTCTTCGAGACCGAGCCGATGTAGATCACGCGGCCGCTGCGGTCGAGGCTCTTCAGCGCCGGCATCGGCGTGCCGGCGTAGAGGTTCTCGGCCTCGTAGTCGTCTTCGATGAGCACGAAGTCCTGCAGCTCGGCCTTGCGCAGCAGCCAGCGGCGGCGCTCGAGCGAGAGCGTGGCCGTGGTCGGGCTCTGGTGCGAAGGCGTCACGAACAGGTAGTCGACGGCAGGCATCGCATCGACGACGAGGCCGTCGTCGTCGACCGCGACCGGAATCGTGCGCGGCTGCCGCAGGGCGAAGCTGTTGCGCGCGTGCGGGTGGCCGGGCTCCTCGAGGCCGAGCCGCGTGGTCTCGTCGAACAGCGCCTCGGCGAGCAGGTAGTAGGCGTGCTGGGTGCCGACGGTGAGGATGATCTCTTCCTTCAGCGCGAAGACGCCGCGGCGCGGCAGCAGGCGGGTGCGGATCTGCTCGACGAGCTCGGGCAGGTCGGCGGCTTCGAGGTCGGGCGCCCAGCGCGACAGCTGCGAGCGCGCCAGGCTCTTGATGCAGCACTCGCGGAAGTCTTCGGTCGGGAACAGCTCGGCGTCGTGGGTGCCGTAGACGAAGGGATAGCGGTAGTCGCGCCACTGCGCCGGCTTGGCCAGCGTCGGCCGGCCCGCCAGCGAGCGGAGCACGCGCGCCTCCCACTCCGGCGGCCGGCCCGGCTGGCCGCTGACGCCTGTGAGCGGCTCGGCGGCCAGCGGTGCCGGCGGCTGCGCACCCGGAGCCACGAAGACACCACTGCGCGGCCGCGCCTGCAGGAAGCCGTCTTCGACGAGCTGCATGTAGGCGGCGGTGACGGTGTTGCGGCTGATGCCGAGCACGGCAGCCAGCTCGCGCGACGAAGGCAGCGCCGCCCCGGTGTCGAGGCGGCCGTCGAGGATGGCCTGCACGACCGCCCGCCGGAGCCGCGTCTGCAGCGGCAACGCCGGCTCGTCGGGCAGCTCGAAGAGCCGCGCCCACTGGATCGATTCGGGGCCGGCCATGCGGTCAGTGTATCGGCGCGAATGCGGGCAGCCCGTAGTCGCTGGCCAAGGCGCTGGCTCGTGCGATTCGCGCCATCTGGCGCTAGCCGCTGCGGTTCTCACCGACTACGCTCGGCCGATCCTGAACAACGCCTCTTCGACCATGCTGCCTGTCACCGCTGACACCCTCGCCGCCTTCGGCCATGCCTGGAACCGCCACGACATCGATGCCCTGATGAGCTTCATGCACGAAGACTGCGTGTT
>JAYTYH010000016.1:0-13406 GCA_043742485.1 Rhizobacter sp. | reverse complement strand
CCTTGCGGCGTCTGCTGTACGCGGTAGACGCGATCGATCGCAACGACCTCGTAAGCGAAAGCACGGCGGCTGTCGGGCAGCACCGGATAGCGCTCGCCGCGATGCGAGATGCGGATCGGGTCGGCGCGTTGCTTGAACAGGTTCGACACTGGCGTGCAGCCCAGCAGCAGGTTGCGCTCGGTGACCGTCTCGAGCAGGCGCGCTTCGTCGGAGTCGGAGCGGATGCCGTGCATCGCCAGATGCAGCGTCACCGTGCGTGCGCTGGATTCGAGCACCGCCGCGGGCAGCGGCAGATCGACGAAGTTGAACTTGTCGGGGAAGGCGAAGTACTCGGTCAGCAGCCGGTAGCCCTGGTGCGAACGGGCGTCGAAATCGATCAGTGCTTCATCGGCGGCGAAGCCGACCGGCACCGGGCGGGCATCGCCGCAGCCGTGCCAGGGCCCCACCGGCGCCGTCTGAGCGAGCATGCCGGAGACGCGGCCGCACAGGGCCTCGCGCAAGACACCGACCTGCGAGCCCTCGCCATCAATGTAGACGCGGATCGACGCGACTCCGAGGCTCTTCCACGTGACTTGCGCCGACTGCAGCTCGAGCTGCAGCGACAGCATCGTCGTGGCGCCGCGCGGCACCGGCGTGGAGTCGGGCGCGCCGATGGCGCCGCGGAAGCTGGCGGTTGTGAGCCGTACCGGCAACAACGCGACCGGGAAGGCCGTGCGGAATCGACACGAGACGCCGTGCACAGGGCGCGACGTGAGCATCGTGCCGCGATCGATGCTTGCCGCCGTGGACATCTGCGCGGCCGAGGCGCCGACATCGAAGCGGGCAATGGCGCACGACGGGAACGGTCGCAGGTAGTGCGGGTAAAGAACGTCGAGGAAGGTCTCGGTGAAGAGCGGAAAGTCGTCGTCGAGGCGCTTGTGGATGCGCGACGCGAGCAACGCGAACGACTCGATCAGGCGCTCGACATGGGGGTCTTCACCGACGTCGCCGCTGACCTGCAGGCGGCCGGCGATCTTCGGGTAGCGCCGCGCGAAGTCACTCGCATGCGTGCGCAGGAACGCCAGCTCGCGCTCGTAATGAGGCAGCAGGTCGTCCATCGACTCTAGGTGGCGCGCCGGCCGGTCAGCACGGCATAGCTCTGCGTCGTGGTCTGCAGGACGGCGTCGAAGTTCACCGGCTCCTGCAGCGGATGGGCGACGAGCATCGCCCGGATCGAAAAGCGCAGCTTCTGCGTCGCGGTGTCGCGCTTGTCGAGCTCGACGCGGGCGCCACGAAGGCGCGGTTCATGGTCATTGATGGCGCGCTCGATCGAGCGGCAGATGGCGGCGCGGTCGTTGATGCTGGCCATCGACATCGCGGCGAAGTCGTCGAGGCCGAAGGCGGCGATCGAGCGCCGCACATTGGGGTATTGCTCGAGGGCATCGCGGGCCGAACCGTGACGCGCGTTCAGCAGCGATTCGACGTCACGGGCGACAGCGTCTTTCAGCTGCTCGAGCGTGTGCGAAGGCCGCGTCGGCTCCGACCGCGACAGCGGTGCCGCGTCGATCAGGCGATCGAGCAGCGAAGGGACGAATCGTTGCATCGGCTGAAAACAAAAAGGGCGGCACTCGCGTGCCGCCCCATGAGGAGCAGAAGTCGGGCGGCTATGCAAGCTCCGGCTTGTTCGTGGTCAGGCTCCACATCTTTTCCATCTTCTTGCCCTTCGAGCCGTCGAGCTTGTGCTCTTCGTAGAACCAGCTCATGGCGGCGGGCTTGAGCGTGAAGGTCTCGGCCGGTAGGCCCGCCGACGACATCGCCGTCGTCACCGACGAGATGATCGTGTTCTTCAGCTTCAGCGTGTAGTACTCGTGGCGCGATTGCTCGCCCTTGGCCGTGTTGCCACCGTAGGCGCGATAGAAATGCACCTCGATGTCCTTGACCAGAGTGCCCGACGAGCACGCCGCCATCAGGGCGGGCGTGGCGTAGTCGATGTCTTTCGTGAAGACCAGATCACCGAACTCGACACGCTCCGAGGTGTGACCGCCGGAGCTCGACGCCGTGGACGATTTCGGCTGCGAGATCATGTGGCTGAAGGTCGTGACCTCCACCGCGTCTTTGTGCTTGGCGTCGCGGCTGTCGCCCTTGATCTCGCCGCTCTTGAAATCTACATAGATGTCTTTCATCGCTCTTTCTCCTATGAATTGAGAGATTGGAATCAGCAGGTACTACGGCACTCGCTCGATCGTGGCAGCTCCACTACGCCTTGGCAGACTGTGGAAGCTCCGCAACGAGCCTCAGGGAAACGGTCAGCTCATTAAGCTGGAAATGCGGCCGGACGAACGCCGTGGCCCTGAAGCGACCCGGGCGACCCGGCACCTCTGAGACGTCGACACGGGCTTCGCGCAGCGGGTACTTGGCCTTGACTTCCTGCGTGGCGTTGTCGTCGGTCGTCACGTACTGGTAGATCCAGTTGTTCAGGTACATCTCGACGCTGCCCGGCGAGGCAAAGCTGCCGACCTTGTCGCGCATCATCGACTTCAGGTAGTGCGCGATCCGGCACACGGCGAACATGTACTGCAGCTGCGCCGAGAGCGACGCGTTGGCGTTGGCCGCGTCGGTGTCGTACTTCTTCGGCTTCTGGGTCGATTGCGCGCCGAAAAACGCCGCGTAATCAGTGTTCTTGCAATGCACCAGCGGCATGAAGCCGAGATCGCTGAGCTCCTTCTCGCGCCGATCGGTGATCGCGATCTCGGTCGGGCACTTCAGCGCGACCTCGCCTTCGTCTGTCTTGAAGGTGTGCGTCGGCAGATCCTCGACGAGGCCGCCGCCTTCGACGCCGCGGATCGCCGCGCACCAGCCATACGTCTCGAACGCGGCAGTGAGGCGAGTCGCGAACGCGTAGGCGGCGTTGATCCACAAGTACTTCGCGTGGTCGCTGCCGTCGACGTCTTCGACGTAGTTGAAGCCTTCGACCGTAGAGCCGTCTTTCGGGCTGAACGGCAGGCGGCCGAGGAACCGCGGCACCGTGAGGCCCACGTAACGCGCGTCTTCCGATTCGCGGAACGATTTCCACTTCGCGTACTCGACGGTGTCGAACACCTTCGACATGTCGCGTGGCTTGCCAAGATCGGTGAAGCCATCGAGGCCAAACATCTCGGGCGAAGCGGCGGAGAGGAAAGGCGCGTGCGCCGCAGCGGCCACGTGCGCCATCTGCTCGATGAAGTACATGTCCTCAGGCTGACGCGAGATCTGGAAGTCGCCGACCAAGCAACCGAAGGGGGCGCCGCCGAAGGTGCCGAACTCTTCCTCGTAGACTTTCTTGAAGACCGCGCTCTGGTCGAAGTCGATCGCGGTCTTGAAGTCGCGAACGAGCTCGGCCTTGGTGGCGTTGAAGATCTGGATCTTCATCATCGAGCCGGTCGAGGTGTGCTTGCAAAGATATTGCAAGCCGCTCCACGTCGACTCCAGTTTCTGGAAATCGGGGTGGTGCATCACCGTGCTGAGCTGCTTCGAGATCAGCTCGTCGATTTCGGCGACCCGCGCATCGAGCGTGGCGCTCAGGTTGTCGGAGACGACGACCGTGCCCGATAGCACCTCACGCACGAGCTCCGAGATGATGTCGCGGGCGCGGACGCGTTCGGTATCGGAGCGCGCGACCTTGCTCTGGGCGACGATGCTGTCGAGCAGCGAGGCGTGTTCGGCCGCCGGTGCGCCGGAGGCGAGAGATTGCTGTGCCATCGTGATTACTCTCCGTCTTTCTTGGCTTCGGCACCGAGCTTTTGCAACTGCTCGGTGTTGGTGAGAACCTCACCCAGAAGGTCTTCGAGTTTTTCGTTGCCGGCCATCTTGTTCCTGAGATCGGCAAGCTTGCTGCGCGCCTCGAGAAGCTTGCGCAGCGGTTCGACCTGCTGCACCACCGACTCGGGCCGAAAATCCTCGAAGCTGTTAAAGGCGAGATTGACGGCGAATTCGCCACCGGCCGGCGTCAATTCGTTCTTGACGCGGAACGCGGCCTTCGGCGCCATTCCGGTCATGACCTCGTCGAAATTGTCCATGTCGACCGTGACAAACTTGCGATCCTTCAGTTTCGGCAGGCTTGCGTCCCGCTGGCCGGTGAAGTCGGCGAGAACACCGGTGACGAAGGGAATCTCTTTCTGCTCGATGGCGTCACCGATCTCGACGTCGTAGGTCAGCTGGACGCGCGGCGGCCGGACCTTCTCGAGCCGTTTTTGTACGCTGTCTTTCTTGGCCATGTGCGCTTCCCCGGGGTTGAATATTGAGATTGAATATTGAATAACCGAATCTTGCCTTACTTCGTCATTACATTGAACGGGTTGGCCTGAGACTCCCCCTTTTGCGGGGCGGCGGGCGCAGGCACCGGTGCTGGCTTGCTGGCAGCCGGAACCGGCCGGGGCCGTACCGGGTGCGGCCGCGCGGCTGGCGCGGTGCCACTCGACCCGGTTGCCGTGCCCGCGGTGGCAGGCACGAGGACGGGTTCGCCGAGCAATTCGCGCAGCTTCTTGACGATGTCTTCGGCTTCGCTCCGGGTGTCGCCGTTGAGGCGGCTCTGCTGCTGACGCATCGCCGACAAGCCCGCGGCCGAGACGCGTAGGCCGCTCACCGCAAGGATGCTGGTGGCGACGCCATCGGTCGGATCACGCAGCAGTACTTCCTGGGCCGCGAGGATGGCCTGACCGTAGTTGCGATTCTCGAAGTGGTCCTGAGCAAGCTTCAGCCAGGGCTCCTTGCTGGTCGGATAGGTTTTGGCGGCCGCGTAATAGAGCTCTCTCGCCCGGTCCTTGCTGCCTTGCAGGCTGGCCTCGCCGGCGCGCTGCATGTATTGCTGCAACGGCTCGATCGCCGGAGCGGGTGCCGCTGTTGGCGGAGTTTGTGCGCAGCCACTCGTGAAGGCCGTGATCGTGACGATCCAACGCCAATCAAAGAGGGCCGAAGCGCCTCGCGTCGCGAGCTGGTGCGTAGTCGTCATTTCAGGCCGCGCGGGCGGTACAGGAGCCGGTCGAAAAGAGGTGGATTGCACTATAAGCTCGGTGATGGTTTTTTCGGATGCACGGGCGACGGACGGCCGATCGTCCGACCGACCGACCGACCGACCGACCGACCGACCGACCGGCCATCCTGACATCGATGTTCAACTTCATCGCTCCTCGCTTCATCGACGCGGTCCTCAGTACGGCAGCAGCCTCTGCGTGCGCGCTCGCCCTCGCTGGCTGCGCCGCAGGCGGCATCGCCGACAAGACGCTCGAGCTCGTCGGCCTGAAGACGCCCGCACCTCCCGCGACCGAGATGCCGTCGTCTCCGGGCGGCGAGCTGCCAACGCTGAACGGGCAGATGCCGCGGATGACGACGCAGCGGCGCGTCGCGTTGCGCATCCATGCCGGCCAGGTACTCAACACCGACGCCAGCGGCCGCTCGCTGGCCGTCGTCGTGCGCATCTACAGCCTGCGAGGCACGACGCAGTTCAGTCAAGCGACCTACGCGATGTTCGCGGCCGGAACCAGCGACAAGCCGTTCACGAACAGCGATGTCGTCTCCTCGAAGGAGGTCGTGCTTGTGCCCGGTCAGAAATACGAGATGCTGGAGCCGCTCGCGGCCGAGGCCACCAATCTGGCCGTGGTCGCCCTCTTCCGCGCACCCGACAGCCAGCGCTGGCGGTTCGTGTTCGACGCACGCGCCGCAGCGCAGACGGGGATCACGCTCGGCGTCCACGGCTGCGCGATGAGCGTGGCGGTGGGCGAGCCGGTGGGTGCGCAGTCGGATTCGCTGCGCCTGGCCGGTGTCCAGTGCCGCTGATCCAGCACCCTCCGACAGAGGGGAGCGGGTGCCGCCCGACATCAATTAAAGTGCCCCGAAGCGCCTGCCATGGGTCGGGCCGACGATTTCAAAGAGGCACCGCTTGATCCCATCTTCGAAGCTCCTCTGGGGCGAAGGGCTGTTCCTGAGGCCGCAGCATTTCCAGCGCCAGGACGCCTATCACGAGTGGCGGCTGGCGGAGGTCTCGACCGCCCTTCATCCGTATGCCTGGGGCACCCGCCATGCCAAGGTCGACGTCGATGCGCTCGCGACCGGCGTGCTGCGCTTCGTCGAGTTACGGCTGATCTTCCCCGACGGCGAGCTGTACTCGGCTCCACAGGAAGACGAGCTGCCGGCGCCGGTGTCGCTCGAGTCGATTCCGGCCGGCACGTCGGAGCTGGTGTTCCACGCGACGATGGCGCAAATGCGTTCCAGTGGCAGCAACTTCAGCGGCAGTGCTGCCGAGCCGAGCTCGGCGCTTCGTTTCTCCCAACACAACCTGCCGGCGCCCGACTGGTTCACCGGCGCCGCCCAGAGCGAGCTGTCGGTGTTGCGCCGCAGCGTGCGCATGCTCGCCGAGCAGGAGCCCCGCGATCATCTGGTCAGCCTGCCCGTGTGTCGCCTGAAGCGATCGGCCACGGGCGCTTTCGAGCTCGACTCCGGATTCGTGGCGCCGGCCGTCTCGATCGCCTCGGCGCCGGCGCTGCACACCATGCTGCGCCGCCTGCTCGACATCCTCTACGCCAAGGTCGACGCGCTGTACGGATACCACCGCGAGCCGTCGCGGCACGTCATCGAATTCCGCTCCGGTGACATCGCTTCGTTCTGGCTTCTTCACACTGCGAGCACGGCATTCGCCTCGCTCTCGCACTTTCTAAATAACCCCGGGCTTCATCCGGAACGCCTGTTCGAGCGAATGCTGGAGCTGGCCGGCTCGCTCATGACGTTCTCGCGCTCGGTCGCGCTGTCGGAGCTGCCGAGCTACCGGCACGCATCGCCCGGCGCGTCGTTCGAGCGGCTCGACCAGATCATTCGCGAGCTCCTCGAGACAGTGATCTCGACCAAGTACTTCACGATCGCGCTCGACGAGGTCAAACCATCGTTTCACCACGGCCGCCTCGACTCCGAGCTCATCGGACCAGCCACCGCGTTCTATGTCGGCGTGCAGGCTGCCGTGCCGCCGAGCGAGATCGTCGAGATCGTGCCGCAGCGCTTCAAGGTCGGTGCCCCCGATGACGTCGAGAAGCTGGTGCTCTCGGCGATGAGCGGCGTGCGTCTCAGCCATGCGCCGCAGGTGCCGGCGGCCATACCTGTGCGGCCGGGCGCGTACTACTTCGCCATCGAGCCGCGCGGGCCGCTCTACGAGCGCATGCTCGCTTCCAAGACGATCACGCTCTACGCGCCGGCCGGCATCCCCGACCTGCGGCTCGAACTCTTCGCGCTGAACCAGTAGTCCGTTGAATCATGGCCGACATCCAAGCACCTTCCCTGTTCGGCGATTCGCCGCCGCCGCGTGTGGGCGCCGCCGGCAACTCGGTCATCGCCACCCACGAAGCGCGCAGCCTGCTCGACCTGCTGTACGACGGCTTCTACATGGTCTTTCTCTTGCGCAACCGCGCCTCGCCGAGCGACCCAGAGGAGTTCCGCAACCGCATCAAGCAGTTCCTCTCGGGATTCGAGCGTGGCGGCCGCCGCCTCGAGGCCAGCGCCGAAGACATCCACCTCGCCAAGTTCGCCTATTGCGCCCTGATCGACGAAGTGGTTCTGATGTCGAAGATGCGGATGCGCGACGTCTGGTAGCGCCGGCCGTTGCAGCTCGAGTTCTTCGGCGATCAGCTCGCTGGCGAGCGCTTCTTCGAGCAACTCGAAACGCTGCGACAGGGCGGTGCGCCACGGCTGCAGGTGCTCGAGGTGTTCCACATGTGCCTGCTGCTCGGCTTCCAGGGCCGATACGTGCTCGAAGGCAGCGAGAAGCTCAACTACCTCACGGCCCGCCTCGGCGACGAGATCGCACAGTTGCGCGGCCGCCGCGCCGTGTTCGCGCCGCACTGGTCGGCACCCGACCGGATCTCGCACGTGCTCAAGCGCGAGGTGCCGCTCTGGGTCATCGTCTCGGTCTTTCTCTTCCTCGGCGCCATCGCCTTCTCCGGGCTGAGCTGGGTGCTCAAACGCCAGACCCAGGCCGACCTCGCGCCCTACGCACAGATCGTCAAGCTGCCGCCGCGCGTGGCCAACGTGACCATCACCCTGCCCTAGGCCTGACAGCGCGCAGCACGCCATGAGTTCGGTCCCGGGCCTGTCGCTCCGCTCGCTCGCCTCCGACCTGTTGTCGCGGCTCGATTTCGAGGCCCTGCTCGACCAGCGCGGCCGCATGCTCAAGGTCGAGACGGCCCTGCCCTCGCTCGCGCTCGTTCCCGAGCGCATGACGATGAGGGAGCGCGTCGACGAACCTTTCGAGCTGGTGCTCGACTGCCTCTCGACCAGCGTCCGCTTCGAGCTCAAGCTCCTGATCGGCGAGCAGATCACCGTCAGCCTGCTCCATGCCGACGGCGCGTACCGGCCGTGGCATGGCTACGTGACGCGAACAGCGCAGCTCGGCAGCGACGGTGGCCTGGCGCGGTACCGCCTGCACGCGAGTCCCTGGCTCAGCTTCCTCGAACTGCGCCGCGACAGCTTCGTCTATCAGGACCTCACCACGCGGTCGATCGTCGAAGACGTCTTCAGGGACTACCCCCAGGCCAACTTCCGCTGGGATGTGAGCGACACGCTGCGCACGCGCTCGCTGTGCTGTCAGTTCGACGAGACCGACCTTGCTTTCGTCACCCGGCTGCTCGCCGAAGAGGGCCTGTCCTACCGCTTCGAGCACCTGGCCGACGAAAAGGCCGGCAGCGCCGACGAAGCCAACAGCGCCCGCCATGTGCTCGTCATCAGCGATACCGCCGCCGAGCGACCCGATCTCGGCGACGTGCGCTTCGCCCGCACGCATGCCAGCGCGAATCTCGACGGCCAGAACGACGCCGTGAGCACGTTCTCCTCGGCCCGCATCGCCGGCGCCAACGCGGTTTCGTTGGCAGCGTGGAACTACAAGGCGGTCGTGGGCACATCAGCCGGCGATGAGAGCTCACTCGAGCTCGGCGACATGCCGAAACTCGAGGTCTACGACGGCGCCGGCGCCTATCGATATCAAGACGCCCGACACGCCGAACGCGCGGCGTCGCTGAAGCTCGCGGCGCTCGAGCTCGGCTACAAGCGCTTCGAGGGCGACGGCAGCGCGCGGATCTTCGGCGCCGGTGCCTGCTTCAGCCTCGTCGACCACCCGCTCTACGGTGCCAACACCACGGCCTTGAACTATGCCGGCGCCTTCGCCGCCAGCCACGACCGACCCGACAACGCCTTCTGCGTCGTCGCCGTCGAGCATCACGCCGCCAACAACCTCGGCATGCAGGCGGCGACGCTGCTCGGCCTCACCGACATCGAGCGGGGCAGCTACCTCAACCACTTCGAGGCGGTACCCGCGGCGGCGCCGCTCGTGCCGGGCTTCATCCGTAAGCCGACCGCCCCGGGCGCCACCACCGCGCTCGTCGTCGGCCAGGGCGGCCAGCCGCTGACGACCGACCGCGAGCATCGCGTCAAGGTCCAGTTCCATTGGCAACGCGGCGAGCGGCCGAACACTGGCGGCCTCGCGCATTCGTCGACGGTCGACGCTGCGGGCCGAGCGCCCGGCGACGAGACCTCGGGCACCTGGGTTCGTGTCGCCCTGCCTGCGGCCGGCGCGAACTGGGGCGCGGTGCTGACACCACGCATCGGCACCGAAGTCGCCATCGCCTTCATCGAGGGCGACATCGATCGCCCCGTCGTCACCGGACAGCTCTACAACGGCGCCGACACGCCGCCGTTCTCGGCGGGCGTCGACTCGGGCGTCAACCATCCCGGCGTGATCTCCGGCCTGCACACGCAGCGGCTCGACCGGGGCGGCTTCAACCAGTGGGTGATCGACGACGCCTCCAGCCAGCTGCGCATGCGCCTGCTCGCCGACTACGCCATGTCCGAGCTCAACCTCGGCTACCTGATCCAGCAGTCGGGCGCCTCGTCGCAACGTGGCAGCTGGCGCGGCTCGGGATTCGAGGCGGCGACACAGGGCTGGGTCGGCGTCCACGCTGCCAAGGGATTGTTGCTCTCGACGACGATGCGCGCCGGCACCTACGGTTCGGCCGAGTCGACGCAGATGGATGCCGCCGAAGCACTGTCGCAGCTTCGGGCGGCGAGCGACCTCGGCCGGCGCATCGGCACAGCCGCCAAGACGGCCGGTGCCCACGGACTGGCGTCGTTCGATGCTCGCAAGAGCGTGCCAAAGCTGCTCGATCTCTTCGACCCGAAAAAGGAAGGCAAGCACGCCGGCAGCGTCAACGGCCAGCCTGCGTTGAGGGCGAACGGGCGCGAAGCGGGCAGCGAGCCGGTCGAGGCATTCGCTGCCCCGATCGTCGTGCTCGATACGCCGAGCGCTGCGCTGTTCGCGACCGAAGGCGGTATCGCGATGTTCGCCGGCGCCGACCTCTCGCTGGTAGCGCAGAGCGATGTCCAGCACACGGCAGCCCACACCTGGTCGTCGGTGAGCGGCAAGAGCTCGAGCTGGTACACGAACGACGGTGGCATCAAGGCTTATGCCGCTAACGGACCGGTATCGCTTCGGGCGCACACCGATGCGCTGCAGATCTGGGCCGACAAGGAAGTGACAGTGATCTCGGTCAACGATGAGATCACGATCACCGCGCAGACCAAGATCGAGCTGATCGCCGGGCAGAGCTCGGTGACGCTCGAGGGCAGCAACATCGAGTTCAAGACACCGGGGGCGTTCACGGCGAAGGGGGCAATGAAGGCGTTTTTGAGTGGTGGCGGCGAGGGGGCGGTCACGGTGCCGTTGCCTTCGGGGGTTGTCATGCCTGACGCACCGGCGAACTAGCTTTTCGTAAAGTACGACGAACAAGTCTTGTTCAAGGATCAGGCGTCGGTCGCCATCGACGGCCGGCTTCGATTCCTGGTCGTCAAAAAGTCTCGGAGCGAGCAGGCCATCAAAGGTGACTCGCCCGCCAAAGGCGAGACTGAGCGCATGGACACGATGAGCGCGCAGCCCCTCGAAAAGAGCCTCCGTTACGCCCGCTTCGAATCCGACAGCTGAGAGTCATGGGCAATCCGATCGACAAGGAGGGCTACCACCTCAAAGTGCTGGGCACCTGCATGACCAACACCCAGACCGGCTCGCAGCACCTGCAGATCGTTGAAGCACGCTTTCTGTAGTCATACGCTCAGGAGGAGGCGCTGATCGCCGTCAGCGAGCGAGCCACCGACAAATGCTGGAAGCTCATTGCCGACCCAGAGCGCCGGGCCCGGAGGATCGCAGCCCGGTATGCAGATCTTTATCTTCGCAGCGCCGAGAAAAGTCGGGGCAAATTGCAGCTCTATTGGGTGGCTCTCCCTGCGTTCGTCGTCAAGGATCTCGTCGAAGCATTTCGCTATTCCCGTGACCAAGTACTCGACGGTGGATAGCGGGCCGGGGCGGGACCCTCCCTGGTGTCGTTGATGGCGTCCAGCGCATCTCCATACGCGCACGCCATGCGGGTCTACGGCGCTCTGGCGAAAGGCAATCTCTGGCTGTTCATGGACATATATCCATGGATGTGGTTCGCGCTCGAGTACGGCATCAACAGCGACGGCAGTCTGAACGCCGATCGGCTGAAAAGCCATGTCGGTGAGCGCAATGCCGGCTCGTTGCAGGAACAATCCAAGACCGCTGTACAAGAACTTCCCTACGCCAAGAAGTGGCTCGGTCGGCTTAGCGGTCGTATTGCAGCCGACCCTGTCTACGGCGTGGCATGCGAGTACTTCAAGCAGCCACCGATCTGGGCCGGCCCCGATGGCGGCTACGGCGCTCATCAAGCCAGCGCCTACCAGGCACATCGCTACGTCAGGCAGCATGTGAAGGGATACGACGCGGGCTATCGAATGTCAGCCTCCGGTTACTGGCCGAAGTTCAGTGAGGCCTACTACGTGATCGAGGAGGAGCGACGTGAACTCAGCCGAATTGCTGCGGACGGCGCTGCGCTAGGAAGGCTGGAAAAGGTCGCGGTGTTTCGGGCAACGCCTCAAATGCGTAAAACCTACGCCCTGTTCATAGAAGAGCATTCCGAAGCCGCTCCGCGGCAACGACTTGCCAAGCAACACGCGGAACTGCAAACGATCGCCGAACAGGAACAGCTCAACATTTTGCAGCCGCTCATCTACGAGGATGCGAAGCTGATCGAAACGATGGACCTCAACCACCGCATCAGCCGCCTGGCTCCCTGGGCAACGCCGCGATACCGAGTGATCTACAGCGCCTCGCCGAACACTGCAGATTCAAGCCTGCAAACCACTTTCGATCCGCCGACCAGCGTGTGGAATGCGGTTGCCGGCGAACGTCTCAGCCTTCCCAATCCAATCGACCGTATGGAATACGTTGCCCTGATTGCCGACGATTTCAACCGCTTGATGGACTCGCGCCGTACGTACATGGAAGCCGAGCTCCGAAAGATTCGCGCTTGGCTCAATGCCTAGTCAAAGAAAGGTTTTCGTCGCGATCGCGGCAGCCGCCGTTGTCATTGCCGGCGGTTCGCACTGGATAGCGCAGAGGCAAAAAATGTCAGAAATCAGATTCGACCTGGGCAAGAACATTGTCGATACGGCGCGCGCGTCGGGCGTTCCACAGTTCGAAGCACGCGACGTTGCCGGCCTCATCAGCTACAGCGTCGCCGGAATTCCCGCAATGGTCCCGGCGCACTACACGCGGGCCGGATACGAAGTCGTCTGGCAACCCGCCTTCGCGGTCACGATGTATGCCGATCGCGCTCGCGATCCGGCTGCTCTGACGGAGAGCGTCAACGTCCAACTGCACGCCAATTTCACGACTCACGACGCGGCCCACGCTTTTGTCGAACAGACAGTCGGGCAATTTTTGAGAGGAAGGTGGAAGCGTTACCACGACCCTGCGTGGGACGTGATGCTGACCGGGCGCTCGAGCATCCTGGATGAGTCCGGAAAAGTTTCATCCTCGCCACGAGCCATCGACCCGAGTTTCAAAGTGCCCGCGCTCGACTGGTCGGCGCTGGTCAGCCACGGTCCCCGGTGGGAGTGGATGGGAGACGGGGTTCTGGCGACATTGGAAGTTTCGCAATCCGGCGAACCGAACGGTGCACGGTTGAACTACAAGATGAATTTGGTGTTCGAGCTGTTGGACAGGCGGTTGAAGCGCGAAGCGGACCGGCAGGCGCAGCTGAACAAGGAAGGCGACGCCAAGGGCTGGAACACGACCGCGGAGTTCGAAGCGGCCCGAATGGCACAAGCTGAACTCAACAAGCGATTGGTCGCCAACGCGATCAAACGGGGCGATGCTGTTGCAACGCCCTAATGTTGTGAGATAGAAGTTCATTGAACTGATTCATGGGGGGCCGATCGATCGTGTACCTCGATCACGCGACGAGGCAGCGATGCGTGGAAGACCCAAGGCAGAACTGGTTTTTATCGAAGCCGAGCACGAGCGGCTCACGGCGCTGACGCTGCGCCGCAAGACCGCGCAGGCATTG
>JAYTYH010000015.1:0-3091 GCA_043742485.1 Rhizobacter sp. | reverse complement strand
CGTTCTCGACCTGGGCCGGCAAGCGGCTGGCGCAGCGCATCGTCGGCGCCGACACGCACGACCCGGTCTTCGATCTGCCGATCTACGATTCGCCCCTCGAGTACCCGAACGTGCTCGGCGCGGTGCGCTCGCAGGCGTTCGCGCCGTTCCGCCGGCTCGGCCAGCGCATGCTCTACAAGTGGTACTGGATGCGCGACGAGAAGCTCTGACCCGCAGCCGTCACGCCGAGCGCCCGCCCGCCATGCCAGAAGCCTTCGTCCTCACCCTCTCCTGCCCCGACCGCATCGGCATCGTCCACGCGGTCACGGGCTTTCTCGCCGAGCGCAGAGCCAACATCACCGAGGCCGCGCAGTACAACGACACCGCGACCGGCCTGTTCTTCATGCGCATGCGCTTCGACGCTGCCGAGGCCGCCCTCGCCGACCTGCGCCGCGACTTCGCGCCGCTCGCCGAGCGGGTGCAGATGACGTGGGGCCTGTTCGCCGCCGCCGAGCGGTTGCCGGCGGTGATCATGGTTTCCAAGCTCGGTCACTGCTTGCACGACCTGCTGTTCCGGCACCGCTCGGGGCTGCTGCCGATCGACATCCGTGCCGTCGTCTCGAACCACCGCGATTTCTACCAGCTCGCGGCCTCGTACGACATCCCGTTCCATCACTTGCCGGTCACGCCGGCGGGCAAGGCGCAGGCCGAGGAGCGCCTGCTCGAGATCGTCGATGCGGAGAAGATCGAGCTCGTCGTTCTCGCCCGCTACATGCAGGTGCTGTCGCAGCAGCTGTGCGAGCGACTGGCCGGCCGCGCCATCAACATCCACCACAGTTTCTTGCCGAGCTTCAAGGGCGCGCGGCCGTATCAGCAGGCCTCGGATCGCGGCGTCAAGCTGATCGGCGCCACCGCGCACTACGTGACCGCCGATCTCGACGAGGGCCCGATCATCGAGCAGGACATCGCCCGTGTGGATCACACGATGGATGCGGTGCGGCTCACGGCCATGGGTCGCGACATCGAGAGCGCCGTGCTGGCCCGCGCCGTGCTCTGGCACGCCGAGCGGCGGGTGCTCGTCGATGGTCGCAAGACGGTGGTGTTCCGATGAAGCGCTGGTTCGCTGGATCGGCCGTGACCGCGGTGCTTGTGCCGACCGCGTTCGCCCGGGCGCCGGCATCGTCGGCCGCCACGCCTGACACCCGCTTCGACGGCGACTGGCAGGTATCGATGCCCTGCCCGAGCAACACCGAGCGCACAGCCGCGCGCGGCTAAAAACGGCAGTTCGTCGTGCAGGTCAGGAACGGCTTGCTGCTTGGCGAGGGCGGCACCGAAGGCTCGCCCGGCTGGCTCTGCCTCGAAGGCAGGATCGACGTACGCCAGTCCTACCCGCCACGTCGTGATCATCCGATGCCCCCGTGGCCGAGACGCAGCTGTCTTGGAACCTTGAGGTGCCAGGACCCGCACGATGGCGGCACGATCGATCGATCGATCGATCGCTTCGCTCTCGCTCACCCTGGGCCTCGTCTCCATCCCGGACAGGCTGCACTCGACCACCGAGAGCCCTTCGGCCATACGGTTCAAGCGATGGGCGACGGCGGGGCGGCTTCAGCAGCAATGCGTGACCGACGAGCCTGTGCCGGCCGAAAGTTCGCGCGCAGAAGAACCGGGCCCCGCCGTCGTCGCGCGGGCCGACATGGTCAAGGGCTACAAATACGAGAAGGACAAGTTCGTGCTCTTCGGCGCCGACGAACTGAAGGCACTCGAGGAGGGTTCGCGGCACACGATCGACATCGAAGCGTTCATTCCCGAGCGTGCGGTGGACCCGCTTCACTACGACAAGGCGTATTTTCTCGCCCCCGACCAGCGGGGTGCCAAGCCCTGCAGGTCGGCCGACAACGCGATGGTGCTGCAGCAACTGCTCTACGCAGACGAGGTGCGCTCACTCGCCGACCTGAACGTCGAGCTGGTGGATGTGAGCGACGCCGAGCGCGCGCGCCGGGCAACGGATGGCGCAGATATCCGCGCCGTCCTGCAACCCCGCTGCCTGCGTCGCCGAAGAGAAGCAACGGATCCTGGCGGCGGTCGAGCGAAAGATCGCCGGGCAGGGCATCGTCGCGCCGCCTCAAGCACCCCAGCCCGACGCTGACGCGGTCGATCTGGTCGCAGCACTGCGGGCCAGTCTTCTGCCCGCAGCCGGCGCGAGGACGACCGAGCCTGCCGACTCCACGGCCAGGTCGCCGGGAGAGCGCAAACTGGTGAAGCGCGCCCAAGGCGTCACGACGGCCGGGCCGGAAGTCGCAAAGAAGCGGACTGGCAAGAAATAGCCGCTCGTAGCAAGGCTTACCGTTGATGGAGGTCACGGAGGGCGTGCGCCGTCGTCGCTGCGACGGAGAGCCTGTTGGCGTCGCTTCACGACCTGAAGCTGACAACCGCAGCCAGAAATTCGTCGCCCCCGAGCTGACACTGCGCCTTCGGCCCATGTCACCGCCGGGCCGTTGTCGCCTCGCCTGCAGGCAACGCGCGACCGACGTCCATCAGCGCTTTCGCCATGGCCGCGGCCGCCGGAGTGAGAGGTGCGTCCGCGCGGACGAACAAGCCCGTGGTCAATGGCGCCAGCCGCTCGGCCGTTCTGACCTCCTGTAATGCGAGTCCAGCCTGCGGCATCGAAAGCAACCGCCGAGATGTCACCGCGAGCATGTCCGTGCCGGCGAGCAGCGCAACCATCACGTTGAGCGATTCGCACTGGACTATCTGACGTGCACCGGGGAGCCCGAGTGCCATCAGCGCCCGGTCGATCACGGCACGAGGCTCGAAACTGAGCCAGCACGCGTCCGCCAATTCGACGATCGACCGGGCGCGCGCCTGCGGGTGACCCCGGCGCACCACGACGATCTGATCGTTGTGAAACATCGGTCGGTATCGAAGAGCCGGGTCTATCCGATGTCCCGGGAGGCGTGGCCCGATCGTCATGTCGAGCGTTTCGTCTCGGACGAGCGGCATCAATGCGTGCGCGAAGCCCTCCAACAAGCGAAGCTCGACCGCGGGGTACTGCTCCCTGAACCGCTGCACTGCCCGAGGCACTACGAGTGCCGCCGCGGTGGGGCCGAAG
>JAYTYH010000014.1:0-2041 GCA_043742485.1 Rhizobacter sp. | reverse complement strand
CAGATCGACTCGATCAGCAGCCTGACTCCGGACGCGCACGGCGGCAACATGGACTTGCCCGACATGGGTCCCGGAAGCATCACCTACCTGCCGGTGCGCACCGATGGCGCCCGCGTCTTCATCGGCGACGCCCACGCCTGCCAGGGCGACGGCGAGGTCTGCGGCACGGCCGTCGAGTACGCGAGCACCACGACCATCGAGGTCGACCTGATCAAGAACTGGGCGATCGAATGGCCGCGACTCGAGACCGAGCAGATGATCATGGCGATCGGCAGCGCCCGACCGCTCGAGGATGCGGCCCGGATCGCCTACAAGGACCTCATCCTGTGGATGG
Organism: Rhizobacter sp.; assembly: GCA_043742485.1. GTDB lineage: Bacteria > Pseudomonadota > Gammaproteobacteria > Burkholderiales > Burkholderiaceae_C > Schlegelella_A. The sequence goes on along the minus strand of JAYTYH010000014.1, from coordinate 1,707 downwards.
AGCAGGACTACGGCTACGATCGTTGGGACGCCTACATGATGCTGAGCCAGTGCGGCCGGGTCAGGCTCGGCAACTTCGTCGATCCGAAGTACACCGTGGGCGCGGGGATCACCAAAGACTATCTCGCGATGCCCTGACCAGGGCGACAGGAGCGACACCATGGATCTCGAACTCAGGGGACTGAAGGCGCTGGTCACCGGGGGAACCAAGGGCATCGGCGCCGCTATCGCGCAGACGCTGGCGCGCGAAGGTGTCGACGTCGCCATCTGCGCGCGCCACGCCGACGAGGTGGCACAGAGCGTGGCGACGCTCCGGGCCCACGGCGTGAACGCTTATGGCGCCGCAGCCGACGTCGGTGACGGCGCGGCGCTGAAGGCCTGGGTCGTGGCCGCGGGCACAGCGCTCGGCGGCATCGACATCGTCGTCGCCAACGTCAGCGCGCTGGCTATTCCGAGCACGGAGGAAAGCTGGCAGCGCGGCTTCGATGTCGACATGATGGGGACAGTGCGGCTCGTCGAAGCCGCGATGCCGAGCCTGGAGCGAAGCGCCCACGCTGCGATCGTGACGATCTCGAGCGTCTCCGGCCGCGAGATCGACTTCGCCTCGGGGCCCTACGGCGCTTTCAAGGCAGCCATCGTTCATTACACGCAAGGCCTCGCGTATCACCTCGCGGGAAAGCGCATCCGCGCGAACAGCGTGTCGCCAGGCAACACCTACTTCGAGGGCGGCGTCTGGAACCAGATCGAGCAGGGCAACCCCGAATTCTTCAAGCAGGCTCTGGCGCTGAATCCGACGGGCCGGATGGGAACGCCCCAGGAGATGGCCAACGCGGCGGTGTTTCTCGCCAGCCCGGCAGCCAGCTTCATCACCGGCACCAACCTCGTCGTCGACGGAGCGCTGACCAAAGGCGTGCAGCTCTGACGCTGGCGCCTGCCGCAGCGAGGACTTGTCGATGAGCGGATCGGACGACAGCGGCGCGGCGCGAATCCGGGCACTGGCACGCTACGCAGCGTTGCCGCTCGCACCGGAGCGCGAAGCGGTGGTTGCGGCGATCCTCGACGCCTGGCTCCCCGCCGCCGAAGAACTCAGTCGAAAGATGAGCGCTGCCAGCCACCGGGCGCTGCTGCCGATCACGGTGCTGACGCATCCCGCCGATACCGCCGACGCGCGAGACGCTGCGCCATGAGCCGCCACGACGAGCTTCTGAACCTGAGCCTCGTCGATGCCGCACGCCAAGTCCGCGCCGGCCAGGTCTCTCCCGTCGACCTGGTGGAGGCGGCGCTGGCCCGTATCCGCGCCACCGACGGCCGACTGCGTTCCTACATCACGGTGTTCGAGGAACAGGCGCTTCAGGTCGCCAAGGCGGCAGAGATCATGATCTCTGCCGGACACGACCTCGGGCCGCTGCACGGGATCCCGATCGCGCTGAAGGACAACATCGCTTTGCGCGGCACGCGCACGACTGCCGGCAGCAAGGTGCTCGGCGACTGGCTGCCCGACGCCGACGCGACGATCGCCACTCGGCTACGTCGGGCCGGAGCGATCTTCATCGGCAAGACCAACATGCACGAGTTCGCGTGGGGGGGCACCTCGGCCAATCCGCACTACGGCACCGTGCGCAACCCATGGAACATCGAGCGCTTCGCGGCCGGCTCCAGCGGGGGTTCGGGTGTGGCGGTCGCGGCGCGCAGTTGCTTCGGTGCCGTC
>JAYTYH010000013.1:0-11913 GCA_043742485.1 Rhizobacter sp. | reverse complement strand
GCTCGACCTGGCTCGGCGCCTTTCTGATGGACCTGGCTCGCGGTCACTTCGCCCGCGCGCTGCGGCGCTCGGTGTCGGCGCTGCCGGCCGGCGCTTGACACGGTGATCTGTCGGGCGACAGGCGCAGACGAATAATTCCTACGACTGCCGTCTCGGCTCGCCGACAGCGGAGCCCGAGCGACGCGTCGATAGTGAGACACCGGTTCAGCAGCGCCTCCAAACCGAGCTGGTCCGAATTGTTGTCACCCATCGTCATCAACCAAGCGAAGGACATCATGAACAAAGATCAAGTGAAGGGCCGCGTCGAGCAGGCCAAGGGTGCTGTCAAGGAAACCACCGGCAAGGTCGTCGGCAATCCGGACCTCGAAGCCAAAGGTACGGTGGACAAGGTCAGTGGCAAGGTCCAGGCAGCCTACGGCGACGCCAAGGAAAAGGTCAAAGGCGCGATCGACAAGGCCTGACCGAGTCAGCTTTCCCCAGCGAGCCGCCGTCTGCAAAGACGGCGGCTTTTCTAATTGGCTAGGCCCAGGCTGCGCGCATTCGGGCGCCCAGATCGACGGCGGTGCCCGCCGTTGCGCCAGTGCGCGGATCGTGTCGATTCGCCGCGACGACGTGGTCGAACAGATCGTGCAAGGCGGCCGGCAGGAAGCGGCTGATCGCGGCATAGACGTGGCGGTCGCCGTAGGCCGATTGCTGGGTCACGTAGAAGCGTTGCGGCACGAGCACGTGCAAGTGGTGCCGGGCCCGCGTCATGGCAACGTAGAGGAGGCGGCGCTCTTCTTCGATCTCGGCGGCGTGGCCAGTCGCCATGTCCGACGGTATGCAGCCGTCGACGACGTTCAGCACCGAGACCGCGCTCCATTCCTGGCCCTTGGCCGAGTGGATGGTGGAGAGCATGAGGTAGTCCTCGTCGCGGCCCGGTGGCCCCGACTCGTCGCTGGTGGCCGCCGGCGGGTCGAGCGCGAGCTCGGTGAGAAAGCGCTCGCGCGACACGTAGCCGCCAGCCAGCCGCGCTAGGTGCGCGACATCGGCGCTGCGCGGGTCGGCGTCGTCGTGGCGGCGCGCGAGCAGCGGCCGATACCAGTCGGCGACTGCACTCACTTCTCCGGGCCAGGCCGAGCCGCCTTCACGCAACGCGATGAAGAGGCGCGCGAACTCGGCCCAGGCCGCTGCGGCAGCTGCGGCAGGTGCGAAATCGCGGACCGCGGCGGTCGGATCGTCGGCCGAGTCGAGCGCCGCCAGCAATCTCTGCGCGCCGGCCGAGCCGATGCCGGGCACGAGCTGCAGCGTGCGCAACGCGGCGCGCTGGCCGCGCGGATTGGCAGCGAAGCGGAGCACGGCGAGCACGTCTTTGACGTGCGCCGAATCGAGGAACTTGAGGCCGCCGTACTTGACGAACGGGATGTTGCGGCGCTGCAGCTCGAGCTCGACCGCGGCACTGTGCTGGGCGCTGCGGAAGAGCACCGCCTGGCTCTTCAGCGCAAGGCCGGATTCGCGCAGTGCCAGCACCCGCTCGGCGACCCAGCCGGCCTGTGCCGATTCGTCTTCCACCCAGACCAGCGACGGCTTTTCCGCCGCCGGCGCATCGCTCCAGAGCACCTTGGCGTGGCGCTCCGCCGCCAGCGCGATGACGGCGTTCGAAGCGGCCAGCAGCGGCGGCGTCGAGCGGTAGTTCTGCTCGAGCGTGAGCACCGTCGCCGGCGGCTCGAAGCCGGCCGCGAAGTCGAGGATGTTGCGAACCTCGGCGGCGCGAAACGAATAGATCGACTGGGCGTCGTCGCCGACGACGGTGAGGCCACGGCCGCCGGGTGCCAGCGCCATCACGATCTCGGCCTGGACGCGGTTGGTGTCCTGGTACTCGTCGACGAGGACGTGGTCGAAGCGGCCGGCGATCTCGGCGCCGAGCGAGGGCTCTGCCAGCGCCGCGGCCCACCACAGCAGCAGGTCGTCGAAGTCGAGGACGCGCTGGGCCTGCTTCTCGGCGGCGTAACCGGCGAACAGGCGCTTGAGCGCGTCGTGATGATCGGCGCACCAGGGGTAGGTGGCGGCGAGCACGTCGGCCAGGCCGAGGCGGGCATTGACGACGCGTGAATAGATCGCCATGCAGGTGCCTTTCTGCGGGAACCGCTTGGTGCCGGTGGCCGAGCCGAGGCGTTGGCGCAGCAGGTGCATCAGGTCTTCGGAATCGCCTCGGTCATCGACGGTGAACGATTCGTCGAGGCCGATCCGGGCCGCGTAGAGGCGCAGCAAGCGGGCGCCGACGCTGTGGAAGGTGCCGCAGCACGGCAGCCGCGGTGGCGCCAGCGCAGGCGCCCGGCCGAGCGTCTCGTGCAGGACGCGGCCGACGCGCGACTCCATCTCGTGCGCGGCCCGGCGCGAGAACGTGAGCATCAGGATGCGTGACGGGTCGGCACCGGCCAGCACCAGGCGGGCAACGCGCGCCGCCAGCGTCAGCGTCTTGCCCGAGCCGGCGCCGGCGATCACCAGCAACGGCGCGCCCGGCGCGCCGTTGCCGGGGTCGATACCGAAGCCGGCGGCGCGCGCCTGGGCGGCGTTGAGCCGCGCGAAGGCCGAGCCGGCAGCAGCGTGGGATGGGGGATCGGAGGGCGAAGGCATCGACGACAACTGTAATTCCATCCAGCGCCCACGGCTGCATTCGTTCACGGTGGCGGCGCAACGCCCTTCATGTCGGCGCCGATCTGCCGAAGAGCCGACATGCACCGCCTTCCCACCGCGCTCCGGTCGCGGCACTCCGTGGCCGCAGGCCAGCCACGATGACGCCCGATGCTGGTGGGGCCGCGCTGAGCGCCGACGAGCTGGTCGCGGCGCCGCCACCCCTGGCGCTGCCGAGCGCGCCACTGCCGGCGGCCGCCTTCGCACGCCAGTTGGCCGCCGAGTGGATCGTGCTGCTGCTCGGCCTCGCGCTCGTCGGCACCATGATCGGCTGGTCGCTTTACAAAGCCCACGAGTCGGTCGACGCCATCGAGCGCGACCGTCTGCGCGTTCAGGCCGGCGTCGTCGACGAGAACATCGGCCAGCAGCTCGACGGCATGAACCGGGCGCTGGCGAGCGTGCGCGACGAGTTCCTGGCCACGCCCGTCCACAGCGTTTCGACGCTGATCTCGATGCGGCTGAAAGCGCTCAGCGACGCCATCCCCGGCGTGCGCTCGATGGTGCTGCTCGACGCCGACGGCACTGTCGTGGCGAGCAGCGTCGACGCCCTGCTCGGCCGCGACTTCGGCGGCCGCGACTACTTCCGCGCCCCGCGCAGCAGCCACAACCCCGCGACCCTGCACGTGGCGGCGCCGTACAAGACCTCGCTCGGCAACTACACCGTCGTCTTCGCGCGCTCGATCGCCGGCCCGAACGGCGCTTTCGCCGGCGCCGTTGCGGCGGCGCTCGAGCCCGAGTACTTCGAGGTGCTGTTGCGCTCGGTGCTCTACGCGCCCGACATGTGGGTCTCGCTCGGCCACGACGAAGGCCGCGTCTTCGTGACCATGCCGCGCGACGCCGCCCGCATGGAAGGCGACTGGCAGCAGGCTGCGGTCGCGCTCGGTGGCTTGCATGGCGACCCGCTCGTCATGCCGGTCGTCGTCGCCAGCCTGGCGGCGGCGTCGGGCGCCGCCGGTGGCGGCTTGGCCGCGGCAGCCGCGGCCAAGCCGCGCATGACGGCGCTGCGCCATCTCAGGCCAGCCGGCCTGCACATGGACAAGCCACTCGTGATCGCCGTCAGCCGGGCCTTGCCGGAGGTGTTCGCGCCGTGGCGTCAGCAGGCTTTCACCTACGCGATGTTCTTCCTGCTGCTGAGCGGCGGCGCCGCTGCCGGCCTCTACCGCAGCCAGTGGCAGCGGCGCTCGTTCGCTGCCCTTGAAGCCAGCGCCGCCAGGGCGCAGCGCCAGACCGCCGAGAAGCTGGCGCTGGCACTGCAGGGCGCCGACCTCGGCTTCTGGGACTGGGACGTCAAGGCCGATCACCTCACCTTGAACGACGAGGCGCGGCGCCAGATCGGCTTCACGACCGCCGCCCTCGCGAGCGGCGGTGACTGGCGCCATCTCGTCCACCGCAGCGACGGCGCCCGCCTGATCGCCGCCGCCGAAGCGCACCTGCACGGCGAGGCGGCGGCACTCGAGTGCGAGTTCCGCGTCCGCCACCAGGCCGGCCACTGGGTCTGGCTGCTGACACGCGGCAAGGTCGTCGAGCGCGACACGTTCGGCGTCGCGACGCGGATGGCCGGAACCCAAATCGACATCACCCAGCGCAAGCAGGCGGCGGCGCAGATCGAGCGCTCGGCCGAGATGCTGCGGCGCACCGGCGAGCTCGCCCTCATCGGCGGCTGGGAGGCCGATCTGGCAACGCAGCGCGTGGCTTGGAGCGACCAGGTCTGCGCCATCCACGAGGTCGATCCGGGTTTCATGCCCGGCATCGAGAGCGCCATCGATTTCTACGCCGTCGAAGCCCGGCCGGCGATCCGCGCCGCTGTCGCCGCCGCGATCGAGACGGGATCGGCGTGGGATCTCGAGCTGTCGCTCGTGACGGCGCGCGGCAACTCGAAATGGGTGCGTGCGCAAGGCGTGCCGGTGATGGAAGACGGTAAAGCGGTGCGCCTGATCGGCGCCTTCCAGGACATCACCGAACGCAAAACGACGGCGCTCGAGATGGTTCGGCTCAACGAGCAGCTGATCCGCCTGTCGACCACCGACGCGCTCACCGAAGTCGGCAACCGCCGCTTCTTCGATCAGACCTTGAAGACCGAGTGGCTGCGTGCCGCGCGGCGCGGCGAGGCGGTCGGCCTGCTGATGATCGACATCGACCACTTCAAGCAATACAACGACCACTACGGCCACCCGGCGGGCGACGCCTGCCTGCGCCAGGTCGCGCGCATGGTCGGCGAGTCGGTGCGGCGCGGCGGCGAGCTCGTCGCCCGCTACGGCGGCGAGGAGTTCGCGCTGCTGCTGCCGGCCGCCGAGCTCGAGGCGGCGCAGGCCGTGGCCGAACGCTGCCGCCTGAGCGTGGCCGCGGCCAAGATCGAGCACCGCGCCTCGGCGACGTCGGCCTGGCTCAGCATCAGCGTCGGCGTCGCCAGCCAGGTCGCGAGGCCCGAAATCGACTGCAGCGTGCTGGTCGCCATCGCCGACGCCGCGCTGTACCGCGCCAAGCGTTGCGGCCGCGATCGCGTCGAGTACTGAAGCCCGCCGACGATCGCCGGCCACGCGCTTCTCCGTCTCCGTCTCCGGCGGCAGCGACGCGCCAGCGCACGGCAATCCCAACACGAAGGACTTGCAAAGCGTGATGTCTCGGGAAGCGGCTTCGCTTTTGCCGGAGACCGGGGCGACCCGGTGGTCGCTTTGGCCTCGCCTGCTTAGCTGGTCGAGCCTGGGAGGTTTACTGCAGCGGAAGCCGAATCGTGAAAGCAGTGCCTGCGTTCGCCGACGATTGCACGGTAACGGTGCCGCCGTGGCCGATCACGATCTCGCGGACGATGAAGAGCCCGAGCCCCAGGCTGGTCTTCGACTGATCATGGATGTCTGCGCCTGCATCGGGCGCTCGAACCAAGGGCTCGAAGATCGTCTGCAACGCAGAAGCCGGAATGAGACGACCAAAGTTCGTCACGCGCACCTCGATTCCATCGCCTGCGGCCTGTGCAACAAGGGAGATTGGCCTGCCTCGATCACCGTGCTGAACGGCATTGCTCAGCAAGTTCACCAGTGCTTGCTGCAACCGCGGTGCATCGCCCGAGATGACCAGGTCACCCGAGATACGTTCTTCGAAGATCTGATCCGGATTGCCGGTACGGATCGTCTCCAATGCCGCCGCGCAAACCGGGCCCAGGGCGCAGGTCGTTCGGGCGATGGGGATACCCGAGCCGAGGCGTGTGCGCGTGAATTCGAGCAGATCGCTGATCAGCAGATCCATCGCCGTCGAAGCGCGCTGGATCCGCATCGCCGCATCGTGGCGCGCTTTGTCCGAAAGCTCCTGCTTGAGAAGGAGCCGGCCTGTCATGGCGATGGCGGACAGCGGGCTACGCAGGTCATGTCCCAGCACGGCAAGGAACATGTCGCGTGACGTGGTCACGGCCGACGAGTAGCTGTCGACCGACTCCGCGAGGGCTTGATCGATCGACTCGTTGAACCGCATGATCTCTTCGAGCTCGCCCGCTCCAGCCACGCCCTCGGACGGAGCGCCGGCCTTCCAGCGCTTCCACAGCGCCAGGACGCTGGCGCGCAAAGCCCGAAACTCGGCCACCAGCTGCACGAGGTCGAAGCCGGAGAGATGCCGTAGCGCACCGTGCTCGGTAGCGGCCGTGTCCGGCTCTGGGCCCGGGCCTGCATTGCCTTTCGACTTGATGGCTCGCTCGCTCTCTGTCTCCTGCGTTCGCATGTCGGCGACGGCGGCCAGGAGGATGTCCCGACAGTGGTCACGCAAGGCCAGGCTGGACATGGTTCCGGCTATCGGCAACAGCGTCTTGGCGAACGACTCCCATTCGTCGACGATGGCATCGACGTTTTTGCTGATGAATGCGCTGAGGTTCATGGTCGAAAGGGAACAATTTGCCGATTGCGCGTGCGGCAATCCTGATGCGGCTGCACCTTAAGCTGAAACGGAGGGCTCGGGAGCGGATATTCCTACGGGCCGCATTGCCTTGGTCCGACATGACGGTCCCTGGGCTGGTATATCTTCCGGCAGCGCAGAGGAGCATCCATGGCGAAGATCCGGTCGACCCCTCGACCGCGGCTACGCTGCCGATGGGTCAATGCCGCGAGGCGTTCGGTAAGAGGCTGTGAACTATTCTCGGGAGATGACATTGTTTTGCGAAGCTGACCGCTTTTGGTGGTCCCGCGTAGCCGGCCCAGACAGCTCCTCGGCGTCGGCGGCGCGGGAGTGGCAGCGATGCGGCCCTTGGCGCCGGCCCTTTCGGAAATGAGGCTTGCGATACGCAGCGAGATGATCCATTGCGCGCTTGGCGAAGGAGCGGCAGAGGGCGTCGATTCAAAAGCTGTCGCCGGCGCCGCAGTGCGAGCCTTGACCTTGCTGCTCGCCGAGCTCAGGCCGCTGGTCGGCGAGCTGGCCTTGCGAGCCCTCTACGTACGCAGCCTGCACTTGGCACGCTCCTCATTCGAGGGGCCCGGCTCGCGAGACCTCAAGTCAACGGACGACCTGCTGGGTCCCCTCCATCAAGACCTCGTCATGCGAGCTCCCGCCCAAGCGCGGGTCGCAGCTGAGGCTCTCCTCCTGGCCCTCGCCGATCTGCTGGTTTCCTTGATCGGCGAGCCTTTGACTGACCGCTTGTTGCGTAAGGCGTGGGAGAGCCCACCCCTCGCCAACTCTTCGCAGGTGAAACCGCCATGAACACCAACAAAGTACCCATCCCGCGCCTGCCCAGCGGCGTCCCTGGAATGGATTCGTTGCTTGGCGGGGGGCTTTCCCAATTTTCTTTCAACATCATTGCCGGGCAGCCAGGTGCGGGCAAGACGACGCTGGCGCACCAGATGATGTTCGCGCTGGCGAGCCCGGAGCGGAAAGCGCTCTTCTTCACCGTGCTCGGCGAGCCGGCGCTGAAGATGCTGCGCTACCAGCAGCAATACAACTTCTTCGACATGGCCAAGCTCGACGACTCGATTCGCTTCGTCAACCTCGGCGAGGAAGTCCTGAGCGGCGATTTCGAACGTGTCCTGGCTTGGATCGTCAAGGAGGTCGAGCGTGACGAGCCTGCCTTCGTATTCGTCGATTCCTTTCGTTCAGTGACCCAGGTGGCGGGTGCCATGGGCGAGCGAAGCGCCCTGCAGAACTTCGTGCAGCACCTGGGCATTCTCATGACCAGCTGGCAAGCCACGACCTTCCTGATCGGCGAGTACAACCTTCTCGACAGCGAGGCGCATCCGGTGTTCACCATCGCCGACGGCATCCTGATACTCACGCAGAGCCTCACGCGCAACTCGATGGTGCGCAAGATCCAGGTCGCAAAGATGCGCGGCCAGGCCACCATCGCCGGCCTGCACACGTTTCGGATCACCGACGATGGCATTCAGGTGTTTCCACGCACTCTCTCGAGTAGTGCCGCCAAAGTGGGCGCAACGGTTCCCAAAGCGACGAAACGCCCCTCGCTCTCGATGGGGACGCCGGTGCTCGACGAGATGTTGGGGGGTGGCCTGCCTGCCGGGTATTCGTTGCTGGTCGCCGGTCCCTCCGGCTCCGGCAAGTCGCTGCTGGCGACGGCTTTCCTGGCGGAGGGTGCGCGGCTCGGCGAGAAGGGCGTCGTTGCCGCCTTCGAGATCGGACCCGGGCAGACGCACAACCCGCGCCTCGAGGAACTCGTGGACGACGGACACGTCGGTGTGATCGACACCCGGGCGCTGGATCTCTCGATCGACGAAACCCTGTACGCCCTCACGAAGATCATCAAGGCCACCGGTGCCACGCGGGTCGTCATCGATTCGCTCTCAGGTTTCGAGCTCGCCCTGGCGCCGACCTTCCGCGAGGACTTTCGTGAGTCGCTCCACCGCATGGTGGCGGTGCTGACCAGTTTGGGCGCCACCGTGCTGATGGTCTCCGAGCTGGAGGACCGCTACAGCGATCTGCGCTTCAGCCCCTATGGCGCCGCCTTCCTGACCGACGCGATCATCGTGCAACGGTATGTCGAGTTGCAGGGCGCTCTCAAGCGCGTCATGGCCGTGGTGAAGGTGCGCAACAGCAAGCACAGCCACGCTCTGCGCCTGTACGAGATCACTGACGAGGGAATCGTCATCGGTGAGCCCCGCCCCGAGATGGAAGCACTGCTGACTGGCCATCCGCGACCGGCGTCGGCTCTCGCCTCCGCTGCTGGCATGACTCCGTGATTCCGAAAAGCGAGCCTGGCCATCCTGAACGGACGGAGGGTCGGCGCGACCAGGTCCTTGATGAGCGGGAAGCGGCCTTGGGCCGACGCGAAGAGGCTCTGCGCGAACGCGAGGTCACGCTCCGCGAGCGAGAAGAGATCGCGAAAGACTGGTCGCACAGCGCTTGGTCACGCGAAGAAGAGCAACGCGCCGAGGCCGACAGAAGCGCCGACGTCGAGACGCAGAACGGCGAACTCCGCCAAGCCAACGAGCACTTGGTCCTGGCCACGATCGAAGCCCAGGAGCTTCGGGAGGCTGCCCTGATCGCTCGCCGGCGCCAGGATGAATTCCTGGCCATGCTTGGGCACGAGTTGCGCAACCCGCTCGGACCGATCTGCAACGCAGTGGAGATCCTGGCCCGACTGGACGACGGGCAGCCGGCACCCCGCCCGATGCTGGACATCATTCGACGCCAGGTTCAACAGATGGTGCGCCTGCTCGATGACCTGCTCGACGTGTCCCGCGTGACGCACGGCAAAGTGACACTACAGCGGCGGCCCACGGTGGTTTCCGACTTCATCAACCCAGCTGTCGAAGCGACCAGCGAGCTCATGAAGGAGCGGGATCAGCAGCTGACGCTGGACCTCCCGGCAGTCCCGCTCCATGTCGACGGGGATGCGGTGCGCCTGGCCCAGGTCTTCTCGAATCTGTTGCAGAACGCCTCGAAGTACACCCAGGCCGGAGGCTCGATCACCTTGCGTGCAGAGCGCAAGGGTGAATCGGTCGTCATCCGCGTCATCGACAACGGGATGGGGATCTCGGCCAAGGCGCTGCCCTATGTCTTCGAGCTGTTTGCACAAGACGAACGGGCGATGGCTCGAAGCCAAGGCGGCCTCGGCGTCGGTCTCACGGTCGTACGCCGCATGGTCGAGCTCCACAAAGGGTCCGTCGAGGTGTTCAGCGGCGGTCGCGGCCAGGGCAGCGAATTCGTGGTGACGCTGCCACGCCTGGAAGTTCGAGGCGAGGCGGAGATCGCGCCGCGTGCAGTCGGGCTGCTGGCGCCCATGCCTGCTCGGATCCTGCTGATCGAAGACAACGTCGATGCCGGCGAAGTCCTTGCCGAATTGTTGAGTGAGTCGGGTCATGAAGTTACGGTTGCGCTCGATGGTCAGGCGGGACTGGATCTGTTCGATCGGTTCGATCCGCAAGTCGTGTTGTGCGACATCGGGCTGCCCGGTCTGGATGGCTACGAGGTTGCGATCCGCATGAGGGAACGCCGACCGACGCAGAGGCCCGCCATGGTCGCGCTCACCGGGTACGGCAGCGCGAAGGATCATGAAAGATCAATGGCGGCAGGCTTCGACCATCATGTGGTCAAGCCCGCGAACCCGGAGGTGCTGCTGCGAATCATCGACTCGGCCATGCGCGCTCGGGAATGGTCCACGACGTCGGGAGGCAATTTGTCGACGGTGCCAGGGGCGCTGAGAGAGACGGATCGACGTGCTCGACCGGAATAGCCGGCACCAGGTGGCTGCCGCCACCGAGACCATTGCCCACCTTCGAGCGCAAGTCGAAGCCCTGCGGCAGCAAGCGGTTGGCCTGAGGCAAGCGCTTGCGGCGGCCGAACGACGCACCGTCGATGAGAAAACGGCCGGACTCGTTGAGGCGAACGGGGCGCTTGTCCTTTCTGCACTCCATGCGGAGCAGGTTGCCGAATCTGTGATGGGCGAGCTCGAAGAGCTCACGAACACGAGTCAGCGCGACGTCCTCACCGGCACGCCCAATCGCGCCTTGATGCTGGATCGCCTGGAAAGCGCGATCGCATTGGCCCGTCGGCGCGGTACGCGGGCGGCGCTGTTCTTTGTCGACGTCGACCGCTTCAAGCAGATCAACGACACGCTGGGCCATGCGGTCGGCGACACGGTGCTGCGCCTGGTCACCCGCCGGCTGGAGTCGGTGATCCGTGACTCCGACACCGTCAGTCGTCACGGCGGCGACGAGTTCCTGGTGTTGCTGGCCGAAGTCTCGAGCCCCAACGATGCCGCTCTGATCGCCGCCAAGATGTTGCTGGCGATTGCGGCTCGGGGCCCGGAGCCCTTGCCCGCGTTGTCGGCCAGCGTCGGCATCGCGATCTACCCGGAAGACGGCCAGGAGGCGGCGCTGCTCATTGCCAATGCCGACGCCGCCATGTACAGATCGAAGAAGCGGGGGCGCGGAGGATTTTCCTTCCACAGCACTCCTGCTTCGGGCTCTGCCCACCCCGTTCAAGTCGAATTCAGCAATTGACGGAGTCGCCGAGAACCGCTCGCTTCGGAGGATCTGCTCTAGCGGGGTGTTCCGTTCACGACGACGCCAGCACCAGCGCCATCGCGACCACCGCCGGCAGCGCCTGCACCAACAGGATCTTCTTGCCCACCGTCGCGGCGCCGTAGAGCCGGGCGACGATGACGCAGCCGAGGAAGAACACCTTCACCGGTACGCCGCCCGCGCCGAGCCACAGGCCCCAGAACAGGCCGGCGGCGAGAAAGCCGTTGTAGAGGCCCTGGTTGGCGGCGAGCACCTTCGTGATCGCGGCTGTCTCGGGCGTCTGCCGGAACGTCTTCATGCCGAGCGGCTTGTCCCAGAGGAACATCTCGAGGACGAGGAACCACACGTGCAGCAGCGCGACCAGGGCGACGAGAACACCGGCCGCGAGCGTCATGCGCGACCTCCGCGAGCGCCTTGTGCGATGCGCGGCTTGCGCGCCGGCGCCGGGACGGGCGCCACCGGCACGACACGAAGGCGGGGCTCGCGTGGCGGTCGCTTTGGCCGGGTCGCCTTGTCTGCCGCCGCCTTCTGCTTCGGCGCGGGCGACGCGGCCGCGATCGGCGACGACACGGCAGGCGCTGGCAGTGCCGAGGTCGCCAGCGCCCGCAACGTCGCCATCGCCCGCTGCAGGTGGGCGCCGAGCTCGTGCACGTCGGGCACGGCGCGGCGGCAGGCGATGAGGCCGAAGCAGAGCTGGTCGACGTGGCTCTGCACTGTGAGGTTCAGGGCGATGCCGTGGACGACGATCGAGAGCGGGTAGTAGTCGGTCATCTTCGCGCCGACGAGGTAGACC
>JAYTYH010000012.1:0-3210 GCA_043742485.1 Rhizobacter sp. | reverse complement strand
ACAGCAGCGACTGGGTGTTGCGCTTGGGCTTGCGGTCCTTGGAGAACCGACCTTTACCGCGGGGCGGGGGCATGTGATGACCTCTCTACTTCAATTCGATGGTGTGGATGTGGAATACGATTCCGCGGCCGTTGCGTTGCGGGCCGAGGAATCCTTCGAAGCTGTGCTCGACGCCGAGCTCGGCCTTCGTCAGCGTGTCGGTCAGCTCGCCGATCACCCGGGCACGCAGCTCGAAGGCGATCTTGCGCGGCTGGCCGAGTTGCTCGACGGCCGATTCGTGCCGGAGACTCAGGTCGAGGGCCGGGAGGCCCGCCGGCGTGAAGCGGAGTGCTCCTCGCTCGACGATCTGCGCCGTCAGCACGACCCGGTTCGTCAGGTCGCGGCCTCCTGAGCTTGCGGTGCGCGCTCCGGCGCGCGCGGCGCGTCACGGTCACCACCGCGACGCGGTTCGTCACGATCGGGAGCGCGACGCGACTCTTCCCGGTCGACTGTTTTCATCATCACCGAAGGAGCGGTTTCGGCCTGGTCCTTGACGACGGTGAGGTGGCGAAGCACGGCGTCGTTGAAGCGAAACCCCGTTTCGAGTTCGGTCAGCACCTTGTTGTCACACTCGATGTTGATGCAGAGGTAGTGCGCCTTGGCGAGCTTCTGGATCAGATACGCCATCTGGCGCCGGCCCCAGTCCTCGACTCGGTGCACTTTGCCACCGCCCGCGACCACACTGGTCTTGTAGCGTTCCAGCATGGCTGGAACCTGTTCGCTCTGATCCGGGTGGATCAGAAGCACGATCTCGTAATGACGCATGGATTTCCTTGTGGGTTTCCGAACCGGAAAGCCGCTCGCCGCAACGACGGAGAACCCGTCGTGAGCAGCAGGGCCATCGAGGCCCGGAGTGGCAAGGTTAGCCCCTGAGTATAGCGGGCCGGCCCCGAAACTCTTCGTGCATCCGGTTGCAATGCGCGGCGTGGCGGCCTGAGAAGGTCGCGACGGACCGGCAATCTTCGGCAGAAAAGCGGGTTCATGTCGCCCCGACGAGGGGCCTCGTGCCGGGCACCGAGGTTTACACTTGCGACCGATCGCCGAGTGGGAAACGCCAGCTGGCGCGAGCCCCGCGCCGGAACCACGCCTGGCGCCTGACGCTTCGAACGGGGACGAGTCGATGAGCAATTCGAACAGCGGCGGCAAGTTCGCCTGGGAATCGCCCAAAGCAGCGCCTGCGTCGTCGAACGGGCCAGAAGAGTGGCCGGCGACCCGGGCCGAGTCCGCCACCAAGGAAGGGCTCGCCGATCGGCAGGCGACACGGCCTGCCGCCGCGGCCCAAGAATGGCAGTCGACGCGGGTCCAGACGCGTTCCGACGAGCCTTCCCAGCGCTCGAAGCCGAACGGCGGATCGGCACCACCTGAGCGCGATCCGACCCGCGTCCGCAACGGCGTCGAGTCGCCCGACGCTTGGGCGTCGACGCGCGCGCAGACCGCGCTCGCGACCCAGCTGATGCCCGACGAGAACGACTATCTCGCCAGCAGCAGCAAGGACGAGATCGGTCGGCAGATCGGCGGCAACGAACGCGAACTGTTCGTGTCGTGCGCGCCGGCCGAGGCGCTGCAACAGCTGTTCGAGCACCTCGAGCCCGAATTCATCGCCGTGCATGACGTCGCCACCGCCTCATCGCGCAAGTTGCTGGCCGGCATCGCCGCGGCGAGCGGGCAAGCCGTGCAGCGGCTCGTCATCCGACGCCAGGGCTACGGCACCGCGCTCGCGACACTCGAATTCGTCGAGTTGCCCACGGCCGACAACCAGGGCCTGCGCCTCTACACAACGGAGGCCGACGCCGACACCGCGGCCCGCCACGCCATCGCCAAGACGCTGCTCGCCTACAGCCGGCTCGGCGTCGTCATGGTCGGCGAGTTGCCCGGCCACGCCATCGCAGCGGCATTGAAGCCGCTGCACGACGACATCCTCGCCGGCCCGTGGCTGAACCGCAATCTTCTCCTTCTGCCGCTGGCCTCGGCGAGCACCCTCGTGACACACGGCCTCGACCTCGGCCGCGGCACCGGCGTCGCCGTGCGAACGACGCCGCAAGTGGCCCGGCCGGCGGACGCCTGGGCTTTCATCACCGGCACCTGGGGCCGCTTGCGCGAACAGGCGCCAACCGACGGCCGCGCCGTGCCCGAACTCGGCTCCTTCAAGCCGAGCGCCTATGCGCCCAAGCGCCAGGCGCCTGCCGGCGGCGGGTTGCCTTCGGGCGACACCCTGCCGATGGAAGACGCCGTTGGCCCGGTGGTCCTGACGATGCGGCCGATGCCGGCGATCTCGAATGCCACCTTCCCGTCTGCAGTGCCGTCGACCCTGATCGAGCGCTACGTCAAGCAGCTCAGCGAGCTCAACGGCGTCATCAGCTCCTGCGTCTTCGAGATCCAGGGCGGCTACGCGGTGGCGCACGCGGGTGCCAGTCCCGGCTCGGCCGAACTGGCGTCGCACGGCAGCGCGCTGATCGCCGCGATGATGACGGCCGGGCGGGGCCTCGGCTTCGGCCACGCCTTGCCCGAAGCGGCCATCACGCTCGGCTCGCACCACCTGCTGCTGCGCGGCGTACCGCGCAGCCCGGGCCTGGCGGTTCACGTCGTGCTCGACAAGACCAGCGCCAACCTGACGCTGGCGCGCCTTCAGATCCTGCGCATGGATGCCCTGTTCGACGAGGCTGCCGCCACCGGCTGAGCGGCGCTCAGTGGACGACGCGCTCGAAGACGAACGCGCCGCCCTCGAAGTCGACCGGGATCACGTCCTTCGGGCCAAAACGGCCTTCGAGGATCAGCTTCGACACCGGGTTCTCGATCTGACGCTGGATGGCACGCTTGAGCGGCCGGGCGCCGAAGACCGGGTCGAACCCGACCTTGGCCAGCTCCTCCAGAGCCGCCGCCGAGACGTCGAGCTTCATGTCCATCTTCTCGAGGCGTGACTCGAGCACCTTGAGCTGGATCCTGGCGATCGACAGGATGTTCTTCTGGTCGAGCGCATGGAACACGACGGCCTCGTCGATCCGGTTCAGGAATTCGGGCCGGAAGTGCTTCTTGACCTCGACCCAGACGGCGGCATCGATCGCCGCCGATGCCTGGCCATGCATTTGCATGATCTGCTGGGAGCCGAGGTTCGACGTCATCACGATCACCGTGTTCTTGAAGTCGACGGTGCGGCCCTGGCCATCGGTGAGG
>JAYTYH010000011.1:0-9061 GCA_043742485.1 Rhizobacter sp. | reverse complement strand
GCAGTTGCCAAGCCAGAGGTGCGCCGATCAAAGGCACGCTAACGGCGTTGTTGCGCTCGTAGTTACCGATCCGCTGGACATCGATGACGCCAGGTATCGAGCGCAGATCAGCCAACTGGCGGCGCGGTATCTCGATCTTGATGCCGTTGAGCGCGCTGTGGAAGTGCGCGAGCACCTTGCCGCCGCGACGCTCGATCTCCTGCATGGGGCCGAGGTGTTCGGCATGGCGCTGGGCAATAACCGATTCCCGTTCAGAGCGGGACAGTTGGCGGCCCAGGTTCTTCTGCACAACGGCCACCGGATCGCCTCGGAGGATGACGACGACCTGGACCGCGGCGCTGTTCATCGCGTGCGGGCCAACAGGCGTGGCGGCTGTGTTGCCGGTGACTTCCTGGATGTCGGCCTGAGCCACAGCCTGCCCGCCGAAAGTCATGCCAATCGCCGAGACGGCGGCGACGACGAAGGTATTTCGAAGAAACGATTTCATGATTCTTCTCAATTCTTTGTTGATATCGCGCAAGCGACCGCGACGCCATCGTCGTCGGGGTCCAAAGACTGCCGGCGCGTTGGATTGCGCCGACGCCTAGTGAGGTGCTGCACCGCTTCGGCGTCGAAGCGACAGAAGAGCAAGACCGACCCCCATCAGCGCCCAGGTTTCGGGCTCGGGGATAACCGCTGCCACCGAGACGTTGTCGAGATCCCAGAACCCCGGGTCATTCCTGAATGTGAATCCAAGGACTGTCGACGGCGACGTTGCTGTGACACTCAATGTGAAGTGCCGATAGTTGAACGCAGGAGAATTGAGCAGGCTCGTCACCGTCGCGCCGTTCCAGGTGGCCAGGAAGGAGTTGGGAGCGAACGCGCCAAGCACGTCGGCCTCGTCCTGCAGCCAGAAGTCGAGGATGTAGCTCGTGCCGGCCAGTGTGGCCAAAGTCTGGCTGATTCCGCCCGTCGTCCCGAAGGGTCCAAACGACGCTCCGTACGTTCCCGTTTGCGGCACTGGAGTATCCGACGAGACCGACGAGAAGCTGGCGTCGCCAGTCGGAGTCCAGCTGGAAAAACTGCCGGTCTCGAAGCCGCCGTTTGCCACGAGGGAGACGGCACTCGCTGGTGCAGACGCGATGACACCCGCCATAGCGAAAGATGCCGAGAATTGAACTAGCCAGGATTTTCTGCTCAAGTTGATCTCCGGAATTTAGCCAGCTCGACATGAGATAGGCCACACTGCCCGCTCCAGAATACAAAAAACGAGCCAAGAGCTGCGACCCACTGCAAACCAGTCCAGCCTGTGCCCACCCCATCCGTCTCGAACCCGTCTTTCAAGTCTGAAGGACGTCAGGCGCCGCGGGAATAAGGGTGCCCCCTATGTCCGTGCGGTCGGCAGGGCGTACGGGCTTTTCGAAAAGCCGCGTCGACGGTCATCACGTCGCCATATTTCGAGACTTCGGCCCGGTGTAGAGCTGGCGCGGCCGGCCGATCTTGTATTCCGGGTCGCCGATCATCTCGTTGAGCTGCGCGATCCAGCCGACGGTCCGAGCGAGCGCGAAGATGGCCGTGAACAGGGTCACGGGGATGCCGATCGCACGCTGGACGATGCCCGAATAGAAGTCGACGTTCGGATAGAGCTTGCGGGCCACGAAATACTCGTCTTCCAAGGCAATCTTCTCGAGCGCCATCGCGAGCTTGAAGATCGGATCGTCGTGCAGACCGAGAGCATCGAGAACCTCGTGGCAGGTCTCGCGCATGAGCTTGGCGCGGGGGTCGTAGTTCTTGTAGACGCGATGACCGAAGCCCATCAACTTGATGCCGGAATTCTTGTCCTTGACCTGCTTGACGAATTCGCCGATCTTCTCGACGCCGCCAGCCTTCTGCATGTCCTCGAGCATGTTCAGCGCCGCTTCGTTGGCGCCGCCGTGAGCGGGACCCCAAAGGCACGCCACGCCGGCAGCGATGGCCGCGAACGGATTCGTGCCGGACGAGCCACAGAGACGCACTGTCGACGTCGACGCGTTCTGTTCGTGATCCGCATGCAGGATGAAGATGCGATCCATGGCACGCACGAGTACCTCGTTCGGGGTGTATTCCTCGCATGGCGTGGCGAACATCATGCGCATGAAGTTGCCGGCGTAGGAAAGGTCGTTCTTCGGATAGATATACGGCTGGCCGACCGTGTACTTGTACGCCATCGCCACCAGCGTCGGCATCTTCGCAATCAGGCGGATCGCCGAGATCTCTCGATGCACCGGGTTGTTGATGTCGGTACTGTCGTGATAGAAAGCCGAGAGACCACCGACAAGGCCCGTCATGATCGCCATCGGGTGCGCATCACGACGAAATCCGCGCAGGAAGAATTGCATCTGCTCGTTGACCATCGTGTGGTGCGTCACGAGGTCGGAGAACTCGACCCTCTGGTCCGGCGTAGGCAGCTCGCCCTTCAGCAGCAAATAGCAGGTTTCGAGATAGTCGCACTGTGTCGCCAGCTGCTCGATCGGATAGCCGCGATAAAGCAGCTCGCCTTTGTCTCCGTCGATGTAGGTGATCGTCGAGTTGCAAGACGCCGTCGAGAGAAACCCGGGGTCGTACGTGAACTTGCCGGTCTGGCCATAGAGCTTGCGGATGTCGATCACGTCAGGGCCGATCGAACCTTTGTAGATCGGGAGATCCATGCTCGGGCTGCCGTCCGAGAACGAGAGAGTAGCTTTGGCGTCAGACGGGGTCATGGCGGAGTCCTCGAAAAATAGCGGCAGACGAAAAGGAAAAGGAGCGTTGTCTCCGCGCGTCAGCGCGCCGCCTGCACGGCGTGTAGTACCTGGCGAACCTCGGGCCGGTCGAGGTTCGCTGTCGGCTTCTGGCGACCGAGGAAGAGATCGAGCAAGTCGTTGTCGGCGAGCTCCATCAACGCGTAGAGACCCTCCGAGTCGGCTCGGGTCACGGGCACCGGCCGGGCGAAGAAACGCTCGATGAGCAGGTCGTTCTCGAGCATTCCGCGCCGGCAACGCCACCGCAACTTGCTCAGTTCTCCCGACGAGATGGCGCTGCCCGGAATCATCAAACGGCGCGCCTGACCATCAGTTCCTTGATCTTGCCGATCGCACGAGTCGGGTTCAGCCCCTTCGGGCAGACGTCGATGCAGTTCATGATCGTGTGGCAACGGAACAGGCGATAGGGGTCCTCGAGATTGTCGAGACGCTCTCCGGTCGCTTCGTCGCGGCTGTCGGCGATGAAACGGTAGGCCTGCAACAGGCCGGCCGGGCCGACGAACTTATCGGGGTTCCACCAGAAGCTCGGGCAAGCCGTCGAGCAACTTGCGCAGAGGATGCATTCGTAGAGACCGTTCAGCTCGTCGCGCTCTTCCGGCGACTGCAAACGCTCCTTTTCTGGCGGCCGTTCGTCGTTGATCAAAATAGGGCTTGATCGAGTGGTACTGCTTGAAGAACTGGGTCATGTCGACGATGAGGTCGCGCACGACCGGCAGGCCGGGCAGCGGCTTGAGGACGATCGGGCCCTTCAACGTACGCATGTTGGTCAGGCACGCGAGACCATTCTTGCCGTTGATGTTCATCGCATCGGAGCCGCACACGCCTTCGCGACACGAGCGCCGATAGCTCAGGCTCGGATCGATCTCCTTCAGCTTGATCAGCACGTCCAGCAGCATGCGTTCGCTTCCGTCGAGAGGCACCTGCAACGTCTGCATCGTGGGCGCAGCGCCACTTTCGGGGTCGTAGCGATAGATCTTGAAGGTGCGCAGCGTCCCAGCCGGCAGCGACGCCGCCGCATGCTTCGTGCCGATGGTCCGTTCGGAAATAGGGGGTTCGGCGATCTGCATGGTCAAAACGTTCTTACTTTCGGTGGGATGGACTCGACGCTCTGCGGCCTGAGGACGACCGGCTTGTAGTCGAGACGGTTGCGATCGCTGTACCAGAGCGTGTGCTTCATCCACTCGGCGTCGTTGCGGCCGTTCGGAGCCTGGGCGTCGTCGATGGGCCGCTCGTAGTCGGACACGGAGTGCGCTCCGCGGCATTCGTGTCGCGCCGCCGCCGAGACCATGGTAGCCAGCGCGCATTCCATCAGATTGTCGACCTCGAGCGCCTCGATGCGCGCGGTGTTGAAGATGTGCGACTTGTCGGCAAGATGGATCGACTTGGCTCGCTCGGCAATGGCCTTGATCTTGACCACGCCTTCGTCCATCGATTTCTGGGTGCGGAAAACGCCGGCATGCAGTTGCATCGCCTTGCGCAGGTCGCCTGCCACCGTCTGCGAATATTCGCCGCTGGTGCTGGCATCGAGCCGGGCCAGCCGCGCCGCGGTGAAATCTTCGGCATTTGCAGGCAGCGGCCGGTGCGACTGCGCCGGCAGCTTGCTGTCGACGATGTGATTGCCTGCCGAACGGCCGAACACCAGCAGGTCGAGCAGCGAGTTGGTGCCCAGCCGATTGGCACCATGCACACTCACGCACGAGCATTCGCCTACGGCGTAGAGCCCGGGCACGACGCTGTTCGGGTTGCCATCTTTCGGCGCCACGACCTGACCAAGCACGTTGGTCGGCACGCCGCCCATCTGATAGTGGATCGTCGGCACGACCGGGATCGGCTCTCGGGTGATGTCGACGTTGGCAAAGTTGTGGGCGATCTCGAAAACGCTCGGCAGGCGCTTCATGATGGTGTCGGCGCCGAGGTGCGTCATGTCGAGGACGATGTAGTCCTTGTCGGGGCCGCAACCGCGCCCTTCCTTGATCTCCTGGTCCATGCAACGCGAGACGAAGTCGCGCGGGGCCAGGTCCTTCAGCGTGGGTGCGTAGCGCTCCATGAATCGTTCGCCGTCGCTGTTGCGCAGAATGGCGCCTTCGCCGCGGCAGCCTTCGGTGAGCAGCACGCCGGCGCCGGCCACGCCGGTAGGGTGGAACTGCCAGAATTCCATGTCCTCGAGCGGCAGGCCGGCGCGTGCAGCCATGCCGAGGCCGTCGCCGGTGTTGATGTAGGCATTGGTCGAGGCCGCGAAGATGCGGCCGGCTCCGCCGGTGGCGAGCATCACGACCTTGGCCTGCAGGATGTGCAACTGCCCGGTTTCCATCTCGAGAGCGGTGACGCCGACGACGGCACCTTCGGCGTCGCGGATCAGATCCAGCGCCATCCACTCGACGAAGAAGTTCGTGCGCGCCTTGACGTTCTGCTGATACAGCGTGTGCAGCATCGCGTGCCCCGTGCGGTCGGCGGCGGCGCAGGCGCGCTGGACCGGCTTTTCGCCGTAGTTCGCAGTGTGGCCGCCGAACGGGCGCTGGTAGATCGTGCCGTCGGGGTTGCGGTCGAACGGCATCCCGAAGTGTTCGAGCTCGTAGACCACGTTCGGCGCCTCGCGGCACATGAACTCGATCGCGTCCTGGTCGCCGAGCCAGTCGGAACCCTTGACGGTATCGTAGAAGTGATAGTGCCAGTTGTCCTCGCTCATGTTGCCGAGCGAGGCGCCGATGCCGCCCTGCGCGGCCACCGTGTGCGATCGGGTCGGGAACACCTTCGAGAGCACCGCGACGTTGAGGCCGGCACGGGCGAGTTGCAACGACGCGCGCATGCCGGAGCCGCCGGCACCGACGATGACGACGTCGAAGCGGCGCGTCGGCACCGAAGAACGGGCAATGGCGGGGCCGTCCATCAAAGCCTCCACAGCACTTGAACGGCCCAGCCGCTGCAGCTGACCAGCCAGGCGATCGTCGCGACGTCGAGAGCGAGGCGTGCGATGACCGGCTTCACGTAGTCCATCCAGATGTCGCGCATGCCGACCCAGACGTGATACCCCAACGAAACAATCGCGACCAGGGTGAGCACCTTCATCCACTGATGCGAGAACATGGCCGACCACTTGTAGTAGTCGAGCGCACCCGGCATCAAGACCTGGACGACGACGGCGACGGTAAACAGCGCCATCAGCACCGACGTGAGCCGCTGCGCAAGCCAGTCGCGCAAACCATAGTGCGCGCCGACGACGATGCGCCGCGATCCGAAAGAATTACTCATCAGGGTCCGGTCAAAAAATGAATAGTTTCGCGCCCAGCGCGAAGGCTACGAGTGTGCTCACGACGATGGCCGCGATCGCGGAGGTGCGGCCGAAGCGCAGGCTGACGGCATGCGTGGCGTCCATCCAGAGATGCCGAAGGCCGGCGCAGAAATGGAACAGAAAGGCCCAGATCAGACCGAAGCTGACGAGCCTAACGAACCAGCCGGGGACGAAACCGGCGCCGTTGGCGAAAATATCCCTATATTGGTCGTACGTGATCTCTGACGTGAGGCTGGCATCGAACATCCAGACCACGAAAGGCAGCAGCAAGAACATCGCAGCGCCGCTGATGCGATGCAGGATTGAAGCCCAGCCCGCCGCCGGCAGGCGATACGAAGGGAGCTGGGAGATGTGGATGTTGCGGTAGACCGGCGGCCGCTTGGGCGGCTCCGCCTTTAAAGAGGTGACCATGCCAACCTTTGGTACTGGATTTGCTGCTGGATCGTTCGGTTCGGAAGCATTGCGCCGGACAGCTTATGATTTTATTGCAACGCAGCAGACTTTACCGCGCCTACCCTTTGGAGAACCCATGATGAAGCCCTCCGTTCGTGTCGCCGTCACTGGCGCCGCCGGTCAGATCGGCTATGCCCTGCTCTTTCGTATCGCGTCGGGAGAGATGCTCGGCAAGGACCAGCCCGTGGTTCTGCAGCTGCTCGAGATCCCAGACGAAAAAGCACAGAAGGCGCTCAAGGGCGTGATGATGGAGCTCGATGACTGTGCCTTCCCCCTGCTTGCCGGCATGACGGCACACGGCGATCCCATGACTGCATTTCAGGCCGTCGACTACGCCCTCCTCGTTGGCGCCCGCCCGCGCGGCCCCGGCATGGAGAGGAAGGACCTGCTGTCAGCCAACGCCCAGATCTTCACGGCGCAGGGCAAGGCGCTCAATGCCGTCGCCTCGCGCAACGTCAAGGTCCTGGTCGTCGGCAATCCGGCCAATACCAACGCCTACATCGTTATGAAGAGCGCGCCCGACCTGCCGCGCAAGAACTTCACGGCAATGCTCCGGCTCGACCACAACCGCGCCGCCAGCCAGATCGCCGCCAAGACCGGCAAGCCGGTCGCGTCCATCGAGAAGCTCGCCGTCTGGGGCAACCACTCGCCGACGATGTACGCCGACTACCGCTTCGCCACCATTGACGGCCAGTCGGTGAAGGCCATCATCGGCGACGACGCCTGGAACAAGGACACCTTCCTGCCCGCCGTCGGCAAGCGCGGCGGCGCCATCATCGAGGCGCGAGGCGTCTCTTCGGCAGCGTCGGCAGCCAACGCGGCGATCGACCACATGCACGACTGGGCACTCGGCTCGAACGGCAAGTGGGTCACGATGGGCATCGCTTCCGACGGCCAGTACGGCATCCCGAAAGACACCATCTTCGGCTTCCCGGTGACGACGCAGAACGGCGAGTACAAATTGGTCGAAGGGCTCGAGATCGATGCCTTCAGCCAAAGCCGCATCGACCTGACGCTGAAGGAGCTGCAAGAGGACCAGGAAGGCGTCAAGCACCTGCTGTGAGTGCTGGCCGTGACGCAATACCGCCACCGCGGTAACGGCCCGTAAACTCACTGCCGCCGGGTTGGCGGCGGATCACAATCCGGCCGCCGCCACCGTCTACAAAGGTCACGTCATGCCTGCTTTCATGCTGCCTCGCCTCGCCTCGATCGGCCTCGCCGCCCTGCTTTCCTGCGGACTGGCCACGGCGCCTGCCTTCGCCGCCGACGCCAAGGCCAACGTCGCGAAGCCGGCGGCGAAGAAGAACGCGAAGAGCGCGCTCAAGCCGGTCGTCGTCGAAGCACCGATTCCCGACGCGCAGCCCGACCAAGTCAAAGCTGCCGAGCTCGTCTACTACGGCGTCTACGACTGCGAGTTCTCGCAGACCGTGAGCATCGTGCAGAGCGCCAAGCATTCGTCCTACGTCGACGTCAAAGCCGGCAAGAAGGACTGGCTCATGAAGCCAGTGCTCTCTTCGACTGGCGCGATCCGTCTCGAAGACGTGCGCGGCGAAACGCTTATGGTGCAGATCGCCGCCAAGTCGATGCTGCTCAACGTCAAGACCGCGCAGCGCATCGTCGACGACTGCATCAGCCCGAAGCAACGCGAGCTGGTGGCCGAAGCCAAGGCCGCGAAGGCGGCTGCCGAAGCGGCGTCGGTCAAGGCGGTGACGGAAGCGGCGACAAGCGTCGCGCCGAGCGGCGGCGCGACCACTTCGACCGCGACAGCCACAGCGATGCCAGCGTCGACGGCCACGACGGCCTCGTCGATTTCGACCCCGACCACGACCACCAAATAGGCACATCCGGCGAATCGAGATCACGCGCCCTTCGGGGCGCGTTTTCATGGGCGGTGCCGATAATGACGGTCCGTTCCCGACTCGCACGCCGATGACCCGCCCCTACAACTTCAGCCCCGGCCCGGCGGCCCTGCCCGAAGTGGTGCTGCGCAAGGCCGCCGACGAGTTGCTCGACTGGCACGGCACCGGCATGTCGATCATGGAAATGAGCCACCGCGGCAAGGACTTCATGGCCGTGCAGGCCGAGGCTGAAGCGCTGCTGCGCGAGCTACTGCAGATTCCGTCCGACTACAAGGTGCTGTTCCTGCAGGGCGGCGCGATCGGTCAGAACGCCATCGTGCCGATGAACCTGCTGCGCGGCCACGCCGCCGCCGACTATGTCGACACCGGCGAGTGGGCCAAGCGCTCGATGGCCGAAGCAAGCCACTTCTGCAAGGTCAACGTGGCGGCCAGCGGCGAGGCGAGCGGCTTCAATGCGATTCCGCCGCAGTCGCAGTGGCGGCTCGATGCTGAAGCGGCCTACGTGCACATCTGCTCGAACGAGACCATCAGCGGCCTCGAGTTCCAGTGGACGCCCGACACAGGCGCCGTGCCGCTGGTGGCCGACATGTCGTCGAACATCCTGTCGCGGCCCGTCGACGTCTCGCGCTACGGCCTCATCTACGCCGGCGCCCAGAAGAACATCGGCCCGGCCGGCCTGACGCTCGTGGTCGTCGACGAGC
>JAYTYH010000010.1:0-4045 GCA_043742485.1 Rhizobacter sp. | reverse complement strand
CGAAGCCATCCGCCAGGCGATGGCCCATTGGCGCCAATTTCGCCCGGGCCCCTACGACGCCAGCAAAGGGATACAGCTGGGCGCGCTGGTCTGCCTGCTCGACGCCGACGATCAACAGCACCAGCTCTTTCTTGGCCCGGATGGCGGCAGCATGAAGTTGGTCAGCGGCACTCAGCTCGTTCAGGTCATCAGCAGCGAAGCCCCTTTGGGCAGGGCCGTGCTGGGCAAATGCGAGCGTGATGAGGTGTCGATCGAGATCGCTTCAATCCGACGGCAGTTCGAGGTGCTGCGGGTTCATTGAGCCGCAAAAGTCCACCAAGCCGGTTTGATCGGAAATCGTCGGCGCCTATTTTTTCGCGAGCAGCAGCTGCCCCGCTTTCTGCAGGCGGCCCTTGAAGCCGCTCGCGATCAGGCCGAGCACGCCGGGCAGGTGGATCTCCATCGTGACCGCGGCGTCGCCGACGTCCACGAAGCCCGTGATCGTCTGAGCCAGCGCCGAGACGCTGAACAGGAGCCGATCGCCCTCCCACCGTTGGCTCATGGAGCCGAGGCCGCCCGGCAAGCCGGCGAGCGATTTGGCGAACCCGGTCTCGATACGGCGGCGCGCCTCGGTGCGGCCGAGCTGGTGCGGGATGGTTACCGTGAGCGGTGTGGTCATGGCCAAAGAGGCGCGCCCTCCAACCCCGCGGTTTCTGGCAGGCCGCAGATCAGGTTCGCGTTCTGCACCGCTTGGCCGGCCGCCCCCTTGCCGAGGTTGTCGACCACGCCCATGGCAATCACCAGGTTGCGCTCGGGATCGGCCGCGTAGCTGACGAAGGCGAGGTTGGAGCCGGTGGCCCATTTGGTCTGAGGCGGCTTGTCGGTCACTCGCACGAATGCCCGCCCGGCATAGAAGCTCCGGGCGGCGTCGAGGCACTGCGCCGTGGTGGTGCGGCCGCGGCAGTACACGGTGGCGAGCACGCCGCGAGTCATCGGCACCAGGTGCGGCGTGAACACAAGCCCGGCCGCGCTGCCGCCGCTCAGGTGCTCGATGGTCCTGGCCATCTCGGGCATGTGGGTGTGCTTGAGCAGGCCGTAGGGCACCAGGTTCTCGTTGCTCTCGGCGTAGCCGGTCTTGCTGTCGGCGCTGCCCCGGCCGGCACCGGAGATGCCGGTCTTGGCGTCGATCACGATGTTGCCGGGCGCTATCAGTTTTCTGGCCAGCAGCGGCGCCAGCGCAATCAGCGTCGCGGCCGGGAAGCAGCCGGGGTTGGCCACGCGACTCAGGGCAGCGATCTGGGCGGGCCAGACGTCGGCCAGGCCGTAGGCCCAACCCTCGACATAGCGGTGGTCGCCGCCGATGTCGACGATCTTCACGTCCTTGGCAACGCGCGCCAGCGCCTGGGCCGAGGCGCCGGTAGGCAGCGACGCGAAGAGCACGTCGAGCTTCGGGAGGGCAGAAGGGTCCCACTTCTCGATCACCAGTTCGGCGAGCTTGCTCGGCACGCCTGGGAAGTGGTCGACCAGGCGGCTGCCGGCGCTGCCCTCGCCTGCGGCGTACACCAACTCGAATGAAGGGTGGCTCGCGACCAGGCGCATCGTCTCGCCGCCGCCGAACCCGCTGATCCCGACAATGCCGACGCGAATGCTCATGGAGGTGCCCTGCGTTTGGTTTGAAGTGGAGCAGAAGAGTCTAGTGAGCTCGTCGTGGCGTGACTCCGAATGCACGACCCGCCACCCTCTGCGAGTGCATAGCCACCGCTGCTCAGTGCGCGTTGCCGATCTTCAGCCGCCGCTCCAGCCACTGGCTGTACCGCGACATGACGAACCCGCCGCCGAAGTAGATCGCCGCCACGAACACATAGCCCTCGATGAAGAACTCGCGCCAGCGCGGGTCGCCGAGCGCCAGCCTCAGCGACCCGGTGAGGTCGTACATCGACACGACGGCGACGAGCGAGGTGTCCATGAAGGTCGAGAGCAGGTTGTTGACGAAGGCCGGGATCACGGCCACCAGCGCCTGCGGCAGGATCACCGTGCGCTGCACTTGCCACCAGCCGAGGCCGAGCGAGAGCGCGGCCTCGTGCTGCGCGCGGCTCACGCTTTGCAGGCCGCCGCGCACCGTCTCGGCCATGTACGCCGCCTGGAACAGCACGATGCCGATGACGACGCGCCAGAACGGGTCGAGCCGCCAGCCGGTGGGCAGGAGCAGCGGCAGCACGAAGGTGGCCACGAACAGCACGGTGATCAGCGGCACGCCGCGCACCAGCTCGATGTAGGCGATTGCCAACGAGCGCAGCAGCGCCAGCCGCGAGCGCCGAGCCAGCGCGAGGGCGATGCCGATCGGCGCCGAGGCGCTGATGCCGATGAGCGTGAGGATCACCGTGAGCGGCAGCCCACCCCAGCGGTCGGTGCCGACGGGCTCGAGGCCGAGCACGCCGCCGAACATGAGCGCGAAGAAGAGCGCGAAGGCGAGCAGCCAGCCGGCGACGAGCAGCCTGGCACCGCGGCGCGACCAGAGCGCCGGCCACGCGCTCGCCACCAGCATGGCGAGCACCGCGCCGGTGGCCAGCGCCGGTCGCCACTGCTGCTCGAACGGGTAGCGGCCGAACACGATGAGGCGCCACTTCTCGGCCACGAAGCCCCAGCACGCGCCGTGCTGCGCCGCCTTGCACGCTGCCAGGTCGGGCGCCGCGACGGCGCGCAGCACGCCCCAGTCGACGGCGTGCCAGCCGGCCCAGGCGAGCAGGCCGGCGAGCAGGAGCGTGATCGCGCTCGCGCCGGGGCCGGAGAAGAGGCGTGCGCGCATCAGCGCGACGAGGCCGGCGCGCGGCGGCGCGAGAGAACCTTGCGGAGTCTCCATGGCCGGCATGAACCCGCTAGCGCGGCGCGCGCGTCACGCGCCGGTTGACCGCGCCCATGACCACCGCCACCGCGAGGTTCAGCGACAGGTACACCGCCATGACGATGACGATGACCTCGAGCGCCTGACCGTTCTGGTTGATCGAGGTGTTGCCGATCGAGACCAGGTCGGGGTAGCCGATCACGACCGCCAGCGACGAGTTCTTGATCAGGTTCATGTACTGGCTGGCGAGCGGCGGAATCGCCAGCCGCAGCGCCTGCGGAAAGACGACGCCGGCGATGGCGCGGCCGCGCGTCATGCCGAGCGCAAGCGCCGCGTGCCACTGGCCCGCGGGCACCGCCTCGGCGCCGGCGCGCACCAGCTCGGCGATCGACGCCGACGTGAACAGCGACAGGCCGAGCCAGAGGGACAGGAACTCGGGCGTCAGCGAGGCACCGCCGCTGATGAGAAAGCCGTCGAGCACCGGCTGCGACCAGCCGAGCACGAAGCCGGCCACGACCCACGCGATCGCGGCTGCGACGAACCCGCTGGCGAGCGCGACCAGGCCGGCGCCGACGTCGAGCCAGCGCCGCGCCGCGTGCAAGCCGAGCACGGCCGCAGCCGCGCCCGCGATCAGCGCCCACAGGAGAGCCAGGCCGCCCTGCTGCGGCACGGCCACCTGCAGCCCTTCCTTCGAGAGCAGCGCCAGGCCGCCTGCCGACAGCGCCGCCGACGATTCCGGCAGCAGCTGGGTGACCAGCAGGTAGATGGCGAGCAGCTGGATGATGAGCGGGATGTTGCGGAACACCTCGACGTACGCGGCGCCGAGGCGCAGGACGAGCGGGTGGCGCGAGAGCCGCATGAAGCCGACCGCGACGCCGAGCACGCTCGCCAGCACGATGCCGCAGAGCGCGACGCGCAGCGTGTTGGCCATGCCGACCGCGAAGGCGCGCAGGTAGCTGTCGCTCGACGTGTACTCGAACAGCAGCTCTCCGATGTTGAAGCCGGCCGGGTCGCGCAGGAAGGCGAAGCCCGACTTGATCTGCCGCGCTTCGAGGTTGGCGGCGACGTTGTGCGCCAGGCCGACGACCACGGCGACGAGGAGCAGCGCGAGCGCGCCCTGGACGAGCCAGGCACGCGTGCGCTCGGCGCGGCGCCGGGCGCGCCAGGCGGCGTCGCCCAGCGGCGCCGCCGCCTCGCTCAGCGGATCGGCGGCGCGTACATCAG
>JAYTYH010000009.1:0-2327 GCA_043742485.1 Rhizobacter sp. | reverse complement strand
CAGGCGCTCGTCGGCGAGCTCGTCGATGACGCCGGGGTGCAGCATCAGGTAGCGCATCGGCCAGCGCGCCAGGCCGAGCAGGCGCAGCAGCCGGTTCTGGACCTCGGGCCGCTCCGCGAGCAGAGCGAGGTAGCTCTCGCGACGCAGCAGCGGCTCGAGCCAGTCGATGAACAGCACGGCGGCGTGCAGCGTGCAGCGGCCCTCGGCGACGGCCTTGGCGGCGCGTGACACCAGCCGCGCCAGCCGGACCTTGCTCTCGTCCTTGAGGTGATGGATCTTCGGCTGCGCGCAAAGCGGCCGCACGCGCGCTGCCAGCTCCGGCGGCAGCTCGGCGAGAAAGGCCTCGGCATCGACCGGCTGCTGCGGCGGCCCGCAGCTTCGGCAGTCGCCGCTGCCATTGGCGGGCTTGCGGCCGTCGTTGAGCAGCAGGTCGAATTCGCCGGCGACGAACTCGCGCGCTTCGCCGAGGCGATCGATCAGCTCGCAGGCACCGAACGGCGCGTCGGCATCGAGGCTGTTCGCGACCCAGGCGAGGTCGGCGTCGAGCGTCGGCAGCACGTGCGTCTGCTGGTCGTCGAGGTACTGGATGCGGTGCTCGACGCGGCGCAGCAGCGTGTAGGCGACGGCGAGCCGTTCGGCGCTGGCCCGCTTCATCAGGCCGCCGGCGGCGAGCTTGTCGAGCGCCTTCAGCGTCGAGCGCGTCCGGATCTCCGGGAACTGGCCGCCACGCACGACCAGCAGCAGCTGGACGATGAACTCGATCTCGCGGATGCCGCCGCGCGAGAGCTTGACGTCGTTGGCGCGCTGCGGCCGGCCGGCGGCGCGCCGCTGGGCTTCGTCACGCACTTTGGCGTGGAGCTGGCGCAGACCCTCGAAGACGCCGTAGTCGAGGTAGCGCCGATAGACGAAGGCGGTGACGAGCGAGCGCAGCGCCAGCGCCCGGCCGTTCTCGACGCTGGCACGCGGCGCCACGACGCGGCTCTTCAGCCAGGCGAAGCGCTCCCATTCGCGGCCGTGCGCCTGCAGGTACTCCTCGAGCATCGACAGGCTCGTCACCGGCGGCCCGGAGTTGCCGTTCGGGCGCAGCATGAGGTCGACGCGGAAAACGAAGCCGTCTTCGGTGACGTCGCCGATCAGCGTGTGGAGCCCGCGCGCGACTTGCGCGAAGTACTCGTGGGCGCTGACGCTCTGCGTGCCGTTGCTGTTGCCGTCGGTGACGCCGTCTTCCTCGTAGACGTAGATCAGGTCGATGTCGGACGAGACGTTGAGCTCGCGGGCGCCGAGCTTGCCCATGCCGACGACCCAGAAGTCGATGCGCCGGCCGCTGTCGTCGCGCGGCACGCCGAAGCGACGGTCCTGCACCGCGAGCGCTTCGGCGACAGCGAGCTCGAGTGTGGCTTCGGCGAGTTCGGTCATGACGCGCGTGACGTCGCCCAGGCTGGCAGCGGCCTCGACGTCGAGCACCGCGAGGCGCTCGAGCGTCAGCTGGCGGGCGATGCGCATTGCGGCGCCGAGGGCGTGGCCATCGTCCTGAAGCCGGGCGACCAGCGCCAGGATCACGGCCCGGTCGGGGATGCCGGCCGGCAGCAGCGCCAGCTCGGCGGCGTAGCGGCGGCGGATGCGCTGGACGAAACGGCTGTGGTTGGCTTGCGCCAAACGCGCCGGCACGTCGCCGTGCGACGCGTCCCAAGCCAGGTCTTTGCCGGTCACCGAAGCCATCGTCGCGCCGGGCGTCTATGCTAGATTGAGGCGGCCGACGCCAGGCGTCGACGCCTCCCGCGCCACGCTGGCAAATGTTCGCCGGCGCGGTCGCTGCAACCCTGACGACCGGCTGGCCGGCGCAACGCTGTGTCCATGCTCCTGAACCCTCTTCGCGGCACTTCCGGGCCGGCCCATCGTGCCGTCGCCACGACGCGGCTGATGCTTCGGATGCGATTCGTTGCGAGGGCGATCTTCTGGCTGTTCATGACGGCCTGCGGCGTTCTCTTCGTGTGTTGGCTCTCACTTCACTGGTTCATTCTGCCGCACATCGAAAACTGGCGCGTCCCCATCGAGGCGCGCGCCAGCCGCTTGCTCGGGGCACCGGTGAAGATCGGTGCGATCAAGGTCCGCGCCAGCGCCTGGGTGCCGGCGGTCGACCTCGACGACGTCCGCGTGCTCGATGCCGAAGGCCGTGTCGCGCTGGCCCTGCCGCATGTCTTCGCCGCGCTGTCGACGCGGTCGTTGCTGACGCTCGAGCCGCGCTTCGCCCAGCTTCTGATCGACGGCGCCAGCCTCGACATCCGCCGCGACGCCAACGGTCGCATCCGCGTCGCCGGCCTCGACTT
>JAYTYH010000008.1:0-1713 GCA_043742485.1 Rhizobacter sp. | reverse complement strand
GCGGCGACGGCATCGCTTCCATGGCCTGGATGCCGTTGCGCGTCAGGTTCAGCAGCACCTGCTCGATCATGGCGCGGTCGCAGACGACGCGCGGCGTCGGCGTGCACAGGTCGAGCTCGATGCGGGCGCCGCTCTTGTGGGCCTGCAGCCGGATCAGCGGCAGCACCGCCTCCACCAGGCGATCGACGCCGATGGCGTCGCGCGTGTTCTCGCGCCGCCGCACGAAATCGTGCACGCTTCTGATGACGCGGCCGGCGCGCTCTGCCTGCGCGGCGATGTGATGGATGGCGTGGCGCAGCAGCGGCCGCATCTCGGCTGCCGAGAGCTCGCCGTGCGCAGGGTCGTCGATGAGATTGAGCGAGCCAGTGGCGTAGGCGGCGATCGCCGACAGCGGCTGATTGAGTTCGTGGCTGAGCAGCGATGCCATCTCGCCCACGGTCGCCAGCCGCGCCGTCGCCTGCAGGCGCTCCTGCTGCTGGCGGGCCAGCTCCTCGACCCGGCGCTGGGCGCTCAGGTCGAGCACCGTGCTCATCCAGCCGGTGTGGCGGCCGGCGCTGTCGACCAGCGGCGACTCGAAGATCATGGCCGGAAACTGCTCTCCGCCGCGGCGCACGAAGCGGGTCTCGAAGGCCTCGCGCGTCTCGCCCGGCGCCCCCGCCGAGAGCCGGGCGCGGTGGCGCCGCTCGTATTCCGGCAGCTGTTCGGGAGGCCAATAGGGTGGCGGCCAGCGGCCGAGGAGCTCGTCGGCATCGAATCCGGTCATGGTGCAAAAGGCCGGGTTCACGTAGGTGATGCGGCCATCGAGATCGCGCGCCCGCAGGCCGGTGACGACCGAGTCTTCCATCGCCTTGCGAAAGGCCAGCGCCTCGGCGAGCTGGCGCTCGACGCGCGAGCGCTTTCGCAAGTCGCGGGCGAGCAGCACGACGACGACGAAGAGCGTCAGCGACAGGCCGAGCACCAGCGCGGTGACGACGTCGGGCAGCAGCGTCGGCCGCCGCGAGCCGCTCTGGAGCCGCAACTGCAGCGCGATGCCGGGCAGCACGACCGGCCGCGACGCCCGCAGCACGCCGGCCTCGCGGACATCGCCGCTGGCCTGCTGGCCGCCGTGCGCCAGCAGCGTGCCGTCTGCCTCCACGAACGACAGCTCTCCGCCGTGGGCCCAGCCGTGTGACGAGGCTTCGACGAGGACCTCGCGCAGCGAGAAGGTGGCGGTGACGAAACCGCGATCGTGCTCGCCGTCCCGATCGTGGATGCAGAGGTCGATGACCTCTGCGCCGGAACCGTCGGCCTGCGGCACGAAGTAGCTGCGCGAGAAGCTAGGGCCGTGGCGGCGCTGGGCCGCGCGGCAGGCGAGTTCGGTCTCGATCTCGAGGTCGGCGCGCCGCATGCGCCCGAACAGCGGCGGCCGCGAGCGCGAGTCGGCACTCTCGGTGACGGCGAGCGCGAGGTCGCGCCGCTCGACGAGCAGCGTTTCGGGCCGCGCCAGCAGCAGCTCGTCGGCACGCTGGCGCCAGGCCGGGCCGGGCCTGCGCGGCAGTGCGAGCACGGCGAACATGTCGCGCTGGAAGATCTGCTCGAGCTCCGTGGCGCCGGTCTGTACGTGCTCGTCGACATCGGCCTGGGCACGGCTGGTGCGGTAGTGCAGCGTCAAGAACAACGAGACCAGCTGCGCGACCAGCAGCAGCACGGCGAGTGCGGCCCAGAGGCCGGCAC
>JAYTYH010000007.1:0-5052 GCA_043742485.1 Rhizobacter sp. | reverse complement strand
ACCGGGCGCTTCCATCAGTGGTCGGCGCCGCAGCACGGCGTGGATGCGGGCGAGCAGCTCGCGCGGGTTGAACGGCTTGGGCAGGTAGTCGTCGGCGCCGACCTCGAGGCCGACGATGCGGTCGACGTCTTCGACCTTGGCCGTCAACATGATGATCGGCGTGACGTCGTTGGCGGCGCGCAGACGGCGGCAGATCGAGAGGCCGTCTTCGCCGGGCAGCATGAGGTCGAGCACGATCAGGTGCACGGTCTCGCGGGTCAGCAGGCGGTTCAGCGCCTTGCCGTCTTCGGCGAGAAGAACCTCGAAGCCCTCCTGCGTCAGGTAGCGCCTGAGGAGGTCGCGAATGCGGGCATCATCGTCGACCACGGCGATGCGATCCGGGCGTGCATTGGCTGTCGTGCTCATCGCTTCCCCATTTGTAACAATGGCGATTCTGCGCGGCTTTGCGGGCCGTTCCGGGCGCATCTGACCAGCTGTTACAACTCGAATTTCCATCTTCTGGCAATCCATCATGAAGTCATTGATCACCACTTTTCGAGTCATCGCTTTCGGCCTGTTCGCCTGGCCGTGCATGGCCACGGCGCAAGGCGTCGTTCAAGGTGTCGTCGGTCTCTCGGCCAGTGCCAGCGTCGAGGTCACGCGCGACCTCCTTTCGATCACGTTCTCGACCGCCCGCGACGGTGCCGATGCCAACGCCGTGCAGGCGCAACTCAAGCAGGCTCTCGACGCCGCTCTTGCCGAAGGGAAGAAGGCCGCGAGGCCCGGCCAGGTCGACATCCAGACCGGCGCCTTCTCGATCTTTCCGCGCTACGCGAACTCGGGCTCCGGCAGCTCGGGCAAGCAAACGCTGAACGGCTGGCAGGGCTCGGCCGAGGTCATCGTCGAGGGCCGCGACATGGCCGCGATCGGCCAGCTCGTTGGCCGCATCTCGACGATGACGGTGGCGCGCGTCGGCTACCGGCTCTCGCGCGAGGCGAGCCAGCGCGTCGAGGCCGACATCGCGGCCGAGGCGATCGCCAAATACCGCGCCAAGGCCGCCGAATACGCGAAGCAGTTCGGGTATGCCGGCTATGCGATCAAGGAGGTCAACGTCAGCGCCGATGCGGCCGGGCCGCGACCGGTGCAGATGGCACGCAGCGCTTCGACGATGTCGGCGCCGAGCGAGGCGCTGGCGGTCGAGCCGGGAAAGGAGACGGTGACGGCGTCGGTCAACGGCACGGTGCAGCTCAAGTGAGTGCGGCCGCGACGGACCAGCCGCGCCTTGGCCATGTCCAGTGTCTCGGCGCCAGCGGTCTTCACCGCATGGCGTACTGGGAGTGGGGCGACCCGGCGAACGAACGCGTGCTCGTCTGCGTCCACGGCCTGTCGCGCCAGGGCCGCGACTTCGACACGCTCGCCCGCGCCATGAGCGACTGCTACCGCGTCGTCTGCCCCGACGTCGTCGGCCGCGGCGAATCGGACCGGCTCGCCAGTCCGGCGGGCTACCAGGTGCCGGCCTACGTCGCCGACATGGTCACGCTGGTGGCGCGGCTCGGGGCCGCCAGCGTGGACTGGGTCGGCACCTCGATGGGCGGGCTCATCGGTCTCGGCTATGCGGCATTGCCGGCTTCGCCGATCACGCGGCTCGTGCTCAACGACGTCGGCCCCGCGATCGATGCTGTTGGCATCGCCCGCATCGCCGGTTACCTCGGCCAGCCGCTGACCTGGCCGAGCGAGGAGGCCGCGGCCGACTACCTGCTGACGATCTCGAAGGGCTTCGGCCCGCACAGCCGTGCGCAGTGGCTGGCGCTGACGAGGCCGATGCTGCGCCGCGAAGGCGACGCCTTCCGCCTCCACTACGACCCGGCGATCGCCGTCGGCCTGCGCGCCATCACGCCGACGGCCGCAGCGGCCGGCCAGGTCGCTCTGTGGGCGGCCTACGACGCCATCACCTGCCCGACAATGCTTCTGCGCGGTGCCGAATCCGACCTGCTCTCGCGCGAGACCGCCGCAGCCATGACGGTGCGCGGGCCGAAGGCGCGACTGCACGAGTTCGCCGGCGTCGGCCATGCGCCAACGCTCGTGCAGCCGGAGCAGATCGCCGTCGTGCGGGAGTTCCTGCTGGCGCCATGAAGACCGCCGCCTCGGCGAGCGTTGCCGGCGCTGCCACGATCGTTCGCCTGCTCGACGGCGGCGCCAGCGAGGTCCGAAGCGGCGAGACCGGCGGCGCCGCAGGCAGCGAGGTCGAACGGGCGCGCAGCTTCACCGAGCCGCTGGTCGCCGGCCGCGATCTCACGACCGGCGAAGGCGTGCTGGCGCACGCCGAGGGCGTCGCCGCCATCCTCGCCGGCATCGGCGCCGCACCGGCCCTTTGCGCGGCAGCCTTCCTGGTCCACGCCGCCGACCAGCTCGGCAAGCCCGACGACGTGTTGACGCCGCTGTTCGGCGCTTCGCAGGCCGCGCTCGTCTCGCATGCCCGCAAGCTCGGCGAGTTGCAACGCGCCGCGCAGATCGCCCGCCTGGGTGCCGACGACCGCGCGCGCCAGCTCGAGCGCGTCCGCAAGATGCTGCTTGCCTTCTCGCGCGACTTGCGCGTCGTGCTACTGCGCCTGGCGTCGCGGCTGCAGACCTTGCGCTTCTACGCGGCCAGCAAGCAGCGCTGCCCCCAGGCCATCGCCGCCGAGGCCATGCAACTGTTCGCGCCGCTCGCCAACCGGCTCGGCATCTGGCAGATCAAGTGGGAGCTCGAAGACCTCTCGTTTCGCTTTCTCGATGGCGACGAGTACCGCCGCGTCGCCCGCCTGCTCGACGAGAGCCGCTCCCATCGCGAGCGCCATGTCGAAGCCCTGCGCACAGCGCTCGGCGACGATCTTGCCCGCCACGGTCTGACCGCGCAGGTCCTGGGCCGGCCCAAGCATCTGTACAGCATCTGGAAAAAGATGCGCAACAAGCACCTCGATTTCGCGAACGTGCTCGATGTCGCTGCGCTGCGGGTCATCGTCGCCGACGTTGCCGCCTGCTATGCCGTGCTCGGCCGCGTCCATGAGCGCTTTGCGGCCATCGCCGGCGAGTTCGACGATTACATCGCCCGGCCCAAGGCCAATGGCTATCGGTCGCTGCACACGGTGGTTCGAGACGACGACGACCGTGCCGTCGAGATCCAGATCCGCACCGCCGAGATGGACGCGCAGGCCGAGTACGGCGGCGCCGCGCACTGGGTCTACAAGGAAGCCGACGCCGGCCGCGGCGGCGCGGCCGCCGGCGCGTTCGAGGCCGGCGTCGCACAGGCCCGGCTGGTCGTGCTGCGGCAACTGCTCGCGTGGCAGCGCGACCTTGCCGACGAGGGCGCAGAAGACGGGTCGGCCGCGAGGGCGCCCGTGCCCGAGGGTGATCCGGCCCGAGCGATGTTCGACGACCGCATCTACGTCTTCACACCCGACGCAGCCATCGTCGAGCTCGCTGCCGGAGCGACGCCGATCGACTTCGCCTACGCCGTCCACACCGACCTCGGCCACCGCTGTCGCGGCGCCAAGGTCGATGGCGTCATGGTGCCGCTGCACACACCGCTGGCGAGCGGGCAGACGGTCGAGGTCAGCGCCGCGAAAACCGGTGGCCCGTCGCTCGACTGGCTGAATCCGGAGCTCGGCTTCCTGCAGAGTCCGCGCTCCAGATCGAAGGTGCGGGCGTGGTTCAACGCGCTGGCGCAGGAGGCGACGATCGGGCGCGGCCGCGAAGCCGTCGAGCGGCTGCTGCAGCGCGAGGGCCGCACTGCGCTCAAGCACGTCGACCTTGCGGCCCAGCTCGGCTTTCGCAGCGCCGACGCGTTGTTCGAGGTCGTCGGCAAGGACGAGTTGTCGCTGCGCAGCATCGAGACCCTGCTGCGACCGCCGGTGGAGAAAGCCGACGACGACGAGATCGTCCTCAAGCGCTCCCGGCCGCAGGCCGACGGCGGTGCCGGCGGTGTCCTCGTCGTCGGCGTCGAATCGCTGCTGACGTCGCTGTCGCGCTGCTGCCGGCCGGCCCCGCCCGACGCCATCGCCGGCTACGTGACGCGAGGCAAGGGCGTCGCCGTGCACCGTGCGGCATGCAGCAACCTGCGCGAGTTGATGTCGCGGGCCCCGGAGCGCGTCATTGCCGTGGCCTGGGGTGCGACCGATCCGGAAAAGCGCGCCCTCTATCCGGTCGATGTCGCGGTCGAGGCCAGCGACCGTCAGGGCCTGCTGCGCGATGTCTCCGAGGTCTTCGCCAAGGAGAAGATGAACGTCACCGGAGTCAAGTCGCAGTCGGTGCGCGACGCCGGCGGCGGCTCGGCGTTCATGACCTTCACGATCGAGGTCTCGGGCGCTTCCCGCATCGCGGCGGCGCTCGCCGAAGTCGTCCGCGTCCCGGGTGTGCGCTCGGCACGCCGGCGGTGATGGAGCCCCCACGCTGAGCTGCCCCCTAGGGAGCGTGGCCGGCCTTGGGGCCGCCCGGCGCCCGGCCAGCTACTTCACCGGTATCGGCGTGGCACGGTCGACAGCAACGGCAGTCACGCTGTTCTGCGGCGAGCCTTCGATGACGCGGTCGGAGTAGGTCAGGTAGACCAGCGTGTTGCGCTTGCGGTCGACCATCCGCACGACGCGCAAGCGCTTGAAGACGAGCGAGATGCGCTCGCTGAACATCTCTTCGTGCGCCTCCATCGGCTTGCCGGGAAACGAGATCGGCCCGACCTGGCGACATGCGATCGACGCCTCGGCCTTGTCTTCGGCCAGGCCCAGCGCGCCCTTGATGCCACCGGTCTTGGCACGCGACACGTAGCACGTCACGCCGGCCACCTTGGGGTCGTCGTAGGCATCGACGACGATCTTGTGATCGGGCCCGATGAGCTTGAACACGGTGTCGACTTCGCCGATGGGTTCGGCCGATGCCGGAGGCCACGCGCACGATGTGGCGAGGGCGAACAAAGAGGCGGCTGTGGGCTTCATATACCGAGGCTAACCGCAAGCGAAGGCCGGCACAGCGCTGCTATAGTGCGGCCCTTCCCAGGCGCGTAGCTCAGCTGGTTAGAGCACCACCTTGACATGGTGGGGGTCG
>JAYTYH010000006.1:0-1625 GCA_043742485.1 Rhizobacter sp. | reverse complement strand
CTGCGCGAGCTCCACATCCGGCTGCGGAGCACGCAGGCCACGGCCTCGTAGCGGGTTTTGCCGGCGCGCTTCAAGATTCCGGAGTCGGTCCTGGTCGTCATCCACACGGCAGGGCTCGACGTGCTCCTGCTCGAGCGTGCTGACCTGCCGGGCTTCTGGCAAAGCGTGACCGGTTCTAAGGACACCGAGGCCGAGTCGCTGGTTGAGACCTGCGTGCGCGAAGTGGGCGAGGAAACCGGCATCGCGATCGGCTCCGCCGCAATGCCGACCGCGTCCCTCGTCGACTGGAACCTCACCAACGTCTACGACATCTATGCGGCCTGGCGCCCTCGCTATGCTGACGGCGTGACGCGCAACACCGAGCATGTCTTCAGCCTCTGCGTGCCGCGCGGCGCGGCGGTGCGGCTGTCGGCGGGCGAACACCTCCGGTTCGAGTGGCTCAACTGGAAGGCAGCCGCCGAGCGGTGTTTTTCACCGACGAATGCAGAGGCCATCCGGCAGCTGGCCCGGCGCGTCGATTGCCCGCAAATATAGAGATGCGACCCTTTCACGCGACCCAGCATCCGAGCCACGTTCTGCGCGTGGCCACCTACAACATCCACAAGGGTGTGCGTGGCGTCGGCCCGAAGAAGCGGCTCGAGATCCACAACCTGGTGTTGGGGATCGAGGCGCTCGACGCCGATCTCGTCTTCCTGCAGGAAGTGCGGCGCATCAACCGCGCCGAAGCGCGCCACTTTCCCGACACCAAGATCGGCTGGCCGAAGGTGCCGCAGGCCGACTACCTCGCGCCCGACGGCTACGAGGCCGCCTACCGCACCAACGCCACCACACGCGACGGCGAGCACGGCAACGCGCTGCTGTCGCGCTGGCCGCTCGGCGACATCGGCCACCACGACGTCTCCGATCACCGCTTCGAGCAGCGCGGCCTGCTGCATGTGCCGGTGACCTGGAACGGCATGCTCGTGCACGCCATCGTCGCCCACTTCGGGCTGATCCATTCGAGCCGTGTGCGCCAATCGCAGCGGCTCGGCGAGTTCATCGAAGCCACCGTGCCCAAGGGCGAGTTGCTGATCGTGGCCGGCGACTTCAACGATTGGGGCGACCGCCTCGACACGCTCATGGCCGCCTGCGGCCTGACGCGCGGCTGCGTCGCCGGCGATCCGCCGTCGCGCTTCAACACCTTTCCCTCGCGCATGCCGCTGTTCTCGATGGACCGCTTCTATCTGCGCGGCTTTCGCTGCGCCT
This sequence comes from Rhizobacter sp., assembly GCA_043742485.1. Classification (GTDB taxonomy): domain Bacteria; phylum Pseudomonadota; class Gammaproteobacteria; order Burkholderiales; family Burkholderiaceae_C; genus Schlegelella_A. The sequence continues at coordinate 380 of JAYTYH010000006.1, read as the reverse complement.
CAACGGCGGTGCCGCGCGGCGTGGCCTGGGCGCGCATGTCCGATCACCTCCCGCTCGTCGCCGAGCTCGAACTGGCTTAGGCGAGGCGGCCTGCCGGCATGGCCGAATCGCGGCGCGCCGCCGCCACCCGTGCACTCAAGCCCGGCCATGCGCTGACACTGCACATGGGCGGCGCTGCGCTTTTCGGCGCGCTCGTCGTGGCGATCGACGCCGCCCGTGCCGAGGTGCTGCTCGAGACCTACATCTTCGAGTTTTCCGGCGCGGTGCTCGGCGTTGCCGAATCGCTCGAGCGCGCAGCGGCGCGTGGCGTCGTGGTGCGTGTCGTCGTCGACGGCATCGGCACCGGCGACATCCCCGCCGAGTGGCAGGCCCGCTGGAAG
>JAYTYH010000005.1:0-3081 GCA_043742485.1 Rhizobacter sp. | reverse complement strand
CGCGCGTTGCCGAGCCGCTGCAATGCCGGCGTCTCGACGTACACGGCATGCCACGAGACCGCGAGCTGGCTCGCCAGCAGCGCCGCGCTGCGCACGACGTGCTCGCCGCCTTCGCTCGGGCCGATGCAGCAGAGCAGCGCCGCCTCGGTCTTCCAGACACGGTCGATGGCGCGGTCGCTGCGATAGGACTGAACGTCGTCCTCGACGCGATCGGCGGTGCGGCGCAGCGCCAGCTCGCGCAGCGCCATCAGGTTGCCCTTCCTGAAGAAGTTGGCGGCGGCGCGCTCGGCCTGGCCCTGGCCGTAGACCTTGCCCGCCTTCAGGCGCGCCAGCAGCTCGTCGGCCGGCGTGTCGACGAGCACGACCTCGTCGGCGCGGTCGAAGAAGGTGTCGGGCAGCGTCTCCTGGACGCGCACGCCGGTGATGCCGCCGACGACGTCGTTGAGGCTTTCGAGGTGCTGGACGTTGAGCGTGGTCCAGACATCGATGCCGGCGGCGACGAGCTCCTCGACGTCTTGCCAGCGCTTCGGGTGGCGCGAGCCGGCGACGTTGGAGTGCGCCAGCTCGTCGACGAGGATCAGCGCCGGCCGCCGCGCCAGGGCAGCGTCGAGATCGAACTCGGGCAGCTCGGTCCTGCCGGTCGCGGCGGCCCCGGCAGGGCCGGCAGCGACGCTCTTGCGCGCCAGGACGTCGAGACCTTGCAGCTGCGCCGCGGTGTCGGCGCGGCCGTGCGTCTCGACGACGCCGGCGAGAACGTCGGTGCCGGTGGCGGCCAGCGCGCGAGCCGCGGCCAGCATGGCGAAGGTCTTGCCGACGCCCGCCGACGAGCCGAAGTAGATGCGCAGCTTGCCGCGCGCCGCCTTCGCCTCGTCGCCCCGGATGCGCTCGATGAGCGCGTCGGGGTCGGGTCTAGCGTCGTCGGTCATGAAAGAGGCCCCTGTGCTCGAGACAGGACCATGGATCAAATCTGGACTCTGGTGCCGAGCTCGACGACGCCGTTGTCGGGCAGTTTGAAGAAGTCGACGACGCTGCCGGCATTGCGCGACATGGTGGCGAACAGCGCCTCACGCCAATGCATCATTCCGGCGCCGCGGGTCGGCACGACGATCTCGCGACTCAGGAAGTAGGAAACCGCGCCTTCGTCCACCGTCAGGCCCTGGCCGGTGCACAGACGCAAGGCCTTCGGGATGTCGGGCTCGTCCTTGAAGCCGTAGACGACCTGCACTTTCCAGAAGCCGTCGACCAGGGGCTCGACCTGCAGGCGCTCGTGGTCAGGGACGAACGGAACCTCGAGGAACCGCACGTTGAGAATCACGTTCTGCTCGTGCAGGACCTGGTTGTGCTTCAGGTTGTGCAACAGGGCCTGCGGCACGGTGTCCGGATTGGCGACCGCATAGACAGCCGTTCGCGGTGTGCGCCGCACGTTTTCGTCGCGAACCAAGGCGGTGATGAACGGCAGCAGTTCGGGATCATCGTCGCGGATGTGCTGAATGAGGAGCTCGCGTCCGCGCCGCCAAGTGGCCATGACGGCGAAGATGGCCGCACCGAGCGCCAGCGGAAACCAGCCGCCCTGCGGAAATTTCAGTGCGCACGAGATGACGAGCACGGCGTCGACGACGAGAAACGCGCCGGTGGCCGCAAGCGCCAGTGAAAGCGGATAGCCCCAGCCATAGCGCACGACGAAGAAAGTCAGGACGGTGGTGATGAACATCGTCACCGTCACCGCGATGCCGTAAGCGGAAGCGAGCGCCGAGGAGCTGCCAAACTCCAGCATCGCCAGCAGCACGGCGCCCATCACCACCCAGTTGACGAAGGGAACGTAGATCTGGCCGGCTTCGTTTTCCGACGTGTGCAGGATCTGCATCCGCGGCAGCAGGCCGAGCTGGATGGCCTGCTTGGTAAGCGAATAGGCGCCCGAGATCACCGCCTGCGAAGCGATCACCGAAGCCAGCGTCGCCAGGACGACGGCGGGAACCAGCCAGGACACCGGGAACATCCGGAAAAAAGGGTTCTCGAGAGCCCGCGGGTCGCTCAGGAGCAGGGCGCCCTGGCCCATGTAGTTGAGCGCGAGGGCCGGCAGGACGAACGTGTTCCAGGCCAGGCGGATGGGCCGCTTGCCGAAGTGACCCATGTCGGCGTACAGCGCCTCCGCGCCCGTCAGGGCGAGGACGATCGATCCCATCACGACAAAGAGGTGCCAGCCGCGGCGCTGCAGAAACTCGAACGCCCGCAGCGGATTCAAGGCAGCCAGAATCTCCGGCTGTCCGGCGATCTGGATGATGCCGGTGACGCCGAGAACGGCGAACCAGACAACGATGACCGGGCCGAAAAGCTTGCCCACCGTGGCTGTCCCGTAGCGTTGCCCCAGGAAGAGGCCGACGATCACCGCCATCGAGATCGGCAGCACGTAAGGCTTGAGTGCCGGCGTGATGGTTTCCATGCCCTCCACCGCGCCGAGGACCGATATCGCCGGCGTGATGACGCTGTCGCCGTAGAACAGGGCAGCGCCGAGCACGCCGGTCAGGAGCAGCAAGGTGTGGCGGCGCGGCGTCCACCCCGCCGCCTTCGCGGCCAGTGCCGTCAGCGCCATGATGCCGCCCTCGCCCCGGTTGTCGGCGCGCAGGATCAGCACCACGTACTTGAGCGTGACGACGAGCATCAAAGCCCAGAAGATCGTCGACACCACCCCGACCACGTTCGCCGCATCCAGAGTGACTGCGTTGGCCGGGCTGAAGACCTCCTTCATCGTGTAGAGAGGGCTCGTGCCGATGTCGCCGTAGACGACGCCGAGGGCGCCCAGGGTCAAGGCGCCCAACGCTTGCCGCTTTGGCGTGGTGGAGGGGTCCTGGCTGGCGTGACGATTCGCGTCTGTCATCTTCATATCCAGCCGGCGCGACGGAAACGCCACCACACGAACGTACAGGCGCTGGCGATCACGACCAGCGCCATCGGGTAGGCCCAGACCAGCTCCAGCTCCGGCATGTGCTTGAAGTTCATGCCCCAGATGCCGGCGAAGGCGGTGGCGACGGCGAAGATGCCGGCCCATGAGGCGAGGCGCTTGGTGATCTCGGTCTCCTCGAT
>JAYTYH010000004.1:0-7908 GCA_043742485.1 Rhizobacter sp. | reverse complement strand
TGGATGCCCGACTTGCGAACCTGGATGCGCTTGCCGCGAGCCGGCGCGGCCGGCGGGGAAGAAGCCTTGGAAGGGGTTTTTGAAGCGCTGGATTTCTTTGGGTACATTGAATTCATGGGTGCGCGCGCACAGGCGTGCGCGCAAGAGGCCTGGATTGTATGGACGAGGCGAATGCCTCATGCGAAAGACATGCCAACAGAATGACAAAGTCACTGATCATTGCCGAGAAGCCTTCCGTCGCACAGGACATCGTGCGTGCGCTCACGCCCACGGCCGGTAAGTTCGACAAGCACGACGAGTACTTTGAGAGCGACGGTTACGTCGTCACCTCGGCCGTCGGCCACCTGCTCGAGATCAAGGCGCCGGAGGAGTTCGACGTCAAGCGCGGCAAGTGGAGCTTCGCCAACCTGCCGGTGATCCCGACGCACTTCGACCTGGCGCCGCTCGACAAGACGAAGACGCGGCTCAACGCAATCGTCAAGCTGGCCAAGCGCAAGGACGTGAGTGAGCTCATCAACGCCTGCGACGCCGGCCGCGAGGGCGAGCTCATCTTCCGGCTCATCCAGCAGCACGCCAAGAGCAAGCATCCGGTTAGGCGCCTCTGGTTGCAGAGCATGACGCCGGCAGCGATCCGCGACGGCTTCGATCATCTGCGCAGCGACAAGCAGATGCTGCCGCTGGCCGACGCCGCCCGTTGCCGCTCCGAGGCCGACTGGCTGGTCGGCATCAACGGCACGCGCGCCATGACGGCGTTCAACTCGCGCGACGGCGGCTTCTTCCTCACCACCGTCGGCCGCGTCCAGACGCCGACGCTCTCGATCATGGTCGTGCGCGAGGAGCTGATCCGAAAGCACGTGTCGCGCGACTACTGGGAAGTGCGCGCGACCTTCGCGGTCGGCGCCGGCGAGTACGACGGCAAGTGGTTCGACCCGAAGTGGAAGAAGAACCCCGACGACGCCGAGCTGCGCTCCGACCGCTTCTGGAACGAGGCCGACGCCCTCGCCGTCGCCGAGGCGGTGCAGGGCGAGCCGGCCACCGTGAGCGAAGAGGCCAAGCCGAGCAACCAGGCGGCGCCGCTGCTCTACGACCTGACGAGCCTGCAGCGCGAAGCCAACTCGCGCTTCGGCTTCTCGGCCCGCACCACGCTCTCCATCGCGCAGGCGCTCTACGAAAAACACAAGGTGCTGACCTATCCGCGAACCGACAGCCGCGCCTTGCCGGAAGACTACGTCTCGGTGGCGAAGGAAACCATCGAGATGATCTCGAAGGAGTCGCTGCCCGGCCCGCTGCGACCGCTCGCCGTGCACGCGAAGACGGCCCTGAAGGAGGGCTACATCAAGCCCTCGAAGAAGATCTTCGACAACGCCAAGGTCTCCGACCACTTCGCCATCATCCCGACGCTGATGGCACCGAGGAGCCTCTCGGAGATCGAGGCCAAGCTCTACGACATGGTCGCCAAGCGCTTCCTGGCGGTGTTCTTCCCGCCGGCCGAGTTCATGGTGACGACGCGGATCTCGACCGTCGCCAAGGCCGACAAGGAGTTCCGCTTCCAGACCAACGGCAAGGTCATGGTCAAGCCGGGCTGGCTCGCCGTCTACGGCAAGGAGGCCCAGGAAGACGACGCCAACCTCGTCGCCGTTGCGGCGGGCGAGATGGCGCGCACCGAGAGCGTCGACGTCAAGGCGCTGAAAACCAAGCCGCCGGCGCGCTACACCGAGGCGACGCTGCTCTCGGCGATGGAAGGCGCCGGCAAGCTGATCGACGACGACGAGATGCGCGAGGCGATGGCCGAGAAAGGCCTGGGCACTCCAGCGACCCGCGCCGCCACCATCGAGGGCCTGATCTACGAGAAGTACATCCACCGCGAAGGCCGAGAGCTGGTGCCCGGTGCCAAGGCGTTCCAGCTCATGACGCTGCTGCGCGGCCTCGGCGTCGAGGACCTGACCAAGCCCGAGCTCACCGGCGCCTGGGAGTTCCAGCTCGCCGAGATGGAGAAGGGCCTGCTCGAGCGCGAGACCTTCATGAAGAGCATCGCCGAGATGGCCGAGCGCATCGTTCGCAAGGCCAAGGAGTACGACCGCGACACGATCCCCGGCGACTACACGACGCTGAAGAGCCGCTGCCCGAACTGCGGCGGCGTCGTCAAGGAGAACTACCGGCGCTTCGCCTGCATCGGCTTCCCCGAAGGCAAGCCGGGCGACAAGGCGCACGCGCCGGTCGAGAGCTGCGGCTTTTCGATCAGCAAGATCCCCGGCAGCCGCGCCTTCGAGCTGGCCGAGGTCGAGACTTTTCTGAGCGCGCACCGCATCGGCCCGCTCGAGGGCTTTCGTTCCAAGGCGGGCTGGCCGTTCACGGCCGAGCTCAAGCTCGTGCGCGACGAGGAACTGAACAACTGGAAGCTCGAGTTCGACTTCGGCGAAGACGCCAAGCGCGAGGGCGAGTCGGGCGAGCCGGTCGACTTCGGCGAGCAGGAGGCGCTCGGCAAGTGCCCGAAGACGCAGGGCAACGTCTTCGAGTTCGGCACCAACTACGTGTGCGAGCACTCGGTCGGGCCGGCGACCACCTGCGACTTCAAGAGCGGCAAGGTCATCCTGCAGCAGCCGGTGGTGCGCGAGCAGATGACCAAGCTGCTGAGCAGCGGCGCCACCGACCTGCTCGAAGGCTTCGTCTCCAACAAGACGCGGCGCAAGTTCAAGGCGCGCCTGGCCTGGGACGACAAGGAAGGCAAGGTCGTGTTCGCGTTCGAGCCGCGCGCGGCCAAGGCGCCGGCGGCAAACAAAGCGGCCGCGAAGAAGACAGCGGCGAAGAAAGCCGCGGGCTGAAGGCGCGGACCTGAGGCACCGGGCGAGAAGGCGCGGACCGGCGACGGGGGTTTGCCGCCGGCCGCGACGCGGTGCCGTCCGACTGCGGCGGCGGCGGGTCGCGTCGAGACTCAATCCGGACGCCACGACCTTGCAGGAGACACCATGACCCGTCGCCCCTTGCTTCTCCGGGCCGCCAGCGGCCTCGCGCTCAGCCTCAGCCTCAGCCTCGGCATCGTCTTCGCTGCGACCGCCCAGGACGCGCCCCGCAAGCCGCCGCGGCGCCTGCCGCCGACCGCGATCGACAACAACCGCGTTCCCGCCGGCGTCGACACTGGATCGCCCGTGACCAGCGACGCCGTGCCGCTCGGCACGCCAATCCAGCCTGCCACCGCTCTCGAACGCAACCAGATCAGGGATCGCGCAGCGGCGGCCCGCGCCGCGGCCCGGTCGCGCAGCGTCAGCGCCAGCGCGCCGTCGCCGGCAGCGATGTCGTCGACGTCGATGTCGAACCGCGTGCCCGCCGGGCCGGGGGCGCTCGGCGCGCAGACCGACTCGCGCAATCCCACCGCTGCAGCCACGGCCGCCGAGCGCGCGACGTCGCCCGGCATGCGCTTGCCGGCCAGCGCGCCGCGCTGAGATTACCGAGCGACTCTTCGTCTCGTTCGCCGCCGCGTCTCGCTTTGGCCTGACGCGGTGACACACCACTTCTCGCCGTGGCCGACTCCAGGCTCGCTGTCTACGCCGCCATCGGCGCCAACGTCGCCATCGCGGTGGCGAAATTCGTGGGCGCGGCAGCGACCGGCAGTTCGGCGATGCTCTCCGAAGGCATCCATTCGATGGTCGACACCGGCAACGGCGTGCTGTTGCTGGTGGGCCTGCGCCGCGCCGGCCTGCCCGCCGATCCAATGCATCCGTTCGGTTACGGCAAGGAGCTCTATTTCTGGAGCCTGATCGTCGCCGTGCTGATCTTCGGCGTCGGTGGTGGCGTCTCGATCTACGAAGGCATCCTGCATCTGCTGTCGCCACCGGATCTCGAGGACCCGGTCTGGAGCTACGTCATCCTCGGCGGATCGTTCCTGTTCGAGGGCGCGAGTTTCACGATCGCCGTGCGCCAGTTCGTGAGCTCGATCGGCGGTGCGCCGTTCTGGAAATCGCTGCGTGACAGCAAGGACCCGTCTCTCTACACCGTAATGGCCGAAGACAGTGCTGCGCTGGCCGGCCTGGCCGCTGCCGGCCTGGGCGTCTGGGGCAGTCACAGCCTGGACATGCCGTCCCTCGACGCCGTGGCGTCGATCGTCATCGGCGTCATCCTCTGCGCCGTCGCGACGCTGCTTATCGTGCAATCGCGCAACCTCCTCGTCGGCGAGGCCGTCGCGACTGAGACGGCCGAACGGATCCGCGCCATCGCGCAGGCCGAGCCGACCGTTTACCGCGCAGGTTGGCCGATGACGATGCATCTCGGGCCTGACGACGTGCTGCTCGCGCTCGACGTCGAGTTCTGTCATGGCGCCGATGCCGACGCGGTGATGCGGGCCGTCGACCGCATCGAGCAGGCCGTGCGCGCGCAGGTGCCGGAGGTGGGCCGCATCTATATCGAGTCGCGCCGCGTCGAGCGCGCCGAGGCGTCGCCCGCAGGTGCCATCGCCGACTGAGCGGCGGCTAGCCCAGCGCCACCACCGAGGCCGTCGCCACCAGTTCGGTGAAAAGAGCCAGCGACGCCTTGCCGGAGACGGCATACGGGTCGAGGACGGCGTGCTCCGAATACTTGAGCAGCAGGGCCGGATTGAGCCGGTTCATGTTGACCTGCCCCATCGACCAGCCCGAGAAGCTGCGCTCACCGATCTCTTCGTAGGCCAGCAACATCACCTCGTGGTGACGACCGTCCTGGGCGATGCGGTTATAGAGCGCGCTGACGGCGGGGCGGCTGCCTTCGAGCACCTGCAGGAAGATGCCGGCGTTCGAGCAGAAGCAGAGCACGCCGGTGACGCCGGCCGGCGGGTTGCGCTCCTTCGACTTCTTGAGGATGGCGGCGAGCACGTCGCCATCGACGGCGGCCGCAGCCCGGCTCGCATACATCAATCGGACCAGCATCGTCGGCTCCTATCTCTTTCTGGACAGCAGCGAAAGAAATTCGCGGCGCAGGTTCGAATCCTTGAGGAAGGCACCACGCATGACGCTGCTGGTCATCATGGCCTCGTCGTCCTTGACGCCACGCCAGTGCATGCAGAAGTGATCGGCCTCCATGACGATCGCCAGGCCGTCGGGCTTGACGCGGTCCTGCAGCTCGTCGGCGAGCATCGTCACCGCCTCTTCCTGGATCTGCGGCCGACTCATGATCCAGTCGCAGATGCGCACGTATTTCGACAGGCCGATGAGGTTCGAGTGCTCGTTGGGCAGCAGGCCGATCCAGACCTTGCCGAGGATCGGGCAGAGATGGTGCGAGCAGGCGCTGCGCACCTTCACCGGGCCGACGATCATCAACTCGTTGAGGCGCGAGACGTTCGGGAACTCGGTGACCGTGGGCGCCGCGACGTAGCGGCCACCGAAGACCTCGGTCAGGAACATCTTGGCCACGCGCCTGGCTGTCTCGGAAGTGTTGTGGTCGCTGTCGGTGTCGATCACCAGCGAGCGCAGCACCCCCTGCATCTTCTCCTCGACCTCGGGGCGCAACTCGTCGATCTCGCCGGCCTCGAGGTGGTCGGCGATGTTGTCGTTGGCGTGATAGCGGCACTTCGCGGCAACGAGCCGGTGGCGGATGCGATCGGAGGCTGGCAGGTCCAGGGCCTCGCCTTCGCTGCGAAAGATCGGTGTCGGTTTTTCGGCGGCCATCAGGAAGGGTACCGCAAGGCCGGGTCGTCTATGTCATCCTGAGCGCAGTGAAGCATTCCGTTGCCGTCGGTCGAGATCCTTCGCTTCCCTCAGGATGACATCCGCCCTTGCCCTCGCCACCTTGCTCGGCCATGCCGCCGACGCCGTGGCCGCCGTCCGTGCCGGCCGCTCCCTCGACGAGGCGCTGGCGCGCTGCCCGACTCCTGCCCGCCCGGGCACGCAGGCGCTCGCCTTCCACACGCTGCGCTGGCTCGGCGCCGCCGAGGCTGCCCGCACGGCCCTGGCGCCGAAGCGACCCCCGCCGGAGGTCGACGCGCTTTTGCTGACGGCACTGGCGCTGCTCTGGCCGCCCGGCGAGCCGCCCTACGCCGAGCACACCCTCGTCGACCAGGCCGTCACCGCGGCCAAGGTGCGGTCGCCGCGCAGCGCCTCGTTCGTCAACGCCGTGCTGCGCCGCTTCGTGCGCGAGCGCGAGGCGCTGGTGGCGGCGTTGCTGCGCCAGCCCATGGCCCGCTTCAACCATCCGGCGTGGTGGCTCGACCGCCTGCGCGCCGACTGGCCTGGCGACTGGCAGGCCGTCGCCGACGCCGACAACCTGCATCCGCCGATGACGCTGCGCGTCAACACCCGCCGCAGCTCGCCCGAAGCCTACGTGCAGCGGTTGGTGCAGGCCGGCATCGGCGGCCGCGTCGCCGGCGCTGCCGCGGTGGTGCTCGACAAGCCGAGCCCGGTGACAGCGCTGCCGGGCTTCGCCGAAGGCGAGGTCTCGGTGCAGGACGCCGCCGCCCAGCTCGCCGCGCCGCTGCTGCTGGGCGCAATGCCCGCGGCCGGCATGCGCGTCCTCGACGCCTGCGCCGCGCCCGGCGGCAAGGCGGCGCACCTGCTCGAACTGGCCGAGCTCGACCTCGTCGCCGTCGATCGCGATGGCGCCCGGCTGGTTCGCGTCGACGAGACGCTGGCACGGCTCGGCCTGCATGCGACCACGCTCGCCGCCGACGCCGCCGAGCCGGCCTCGTGGTGGGACGGCCGCGCCTTCGATGCCATCCTGCTCGACGCGCCGTGCAGCGCCTCCGGCATCGTCCGCCGCCACCCCGACGTGCTCTGGCTGCGGCGGGCCAGCGACATCGCGTCGCTCGCCGAGCGACAGTCGCGCCTGCTCGAGGCGCTCTGGCCGCTGCTGGCGCCGGGCGGCCGGCTCCTTTACTGCACCTGCTCCGTCTTCAAGGCGGAAGGCCAGGACCGCATCGACGCTTTTTTGCAACGTCACGGCGATGCCGCCCTGGCCGCCGACCCGGCATCGCCCGGCCACCTGCTGCCGCTGCCCGACAATGACGGCACGCCGCTGGCACCCGGCTCGAGCGGGGCGGCCGACGGCTTTTTCTACGCTCTCCTGCACCGTCGCTAGCGGCTCGCGCCGCGCCGCCGGCCCCCGAACCCGACCACCGACAAGCCCATGACCCGACCGCCGCCGCACGGCTTCCTGCGCCGCCGCAGCGTGCTCAGCGCGCTCGGCGTCGCGGCGTTGCGGCTGGCGTCGCCGGTATTCACGGCGGCAGCCGCGAGTGCGGTCATCACAGCCGCCGGCAGTGCGGTCGCCGCAGAGCCGGAGCTCGTCACCTTCGAGATCGTGCGCGACGAAGATGGCGTCTATGTCAACTACGCCGTCGACTTCGAACTCGGCAAGAGCGTCGACGAAGCGCTGATGAAGGCGGTGCCGCTCTTCTTCGTCGCCGAGGCCGAGATCTTTCGCGACCGGTGGTACTGGCGCGATCGCCGCGTCGCCCACACGGTACGGGTCTGGAAGATCGTGTTCCAGCCGCTGACCTCGACCTACCGCGTCACCACGGTCGGCGGCCTGAGCCAGATCTACCCGACGCGCGCCGAGGCGATCGTGGCGATCAGCCGGAGCGCTCGCTGGAAGGTCGCCGAGCCGGGCCAGCTAGAGGAAGGCAGCCGCCACTACCTCGACTTCAACTACCGCCTCGACATCACGCTGCTGCCGCGGCCGATGCAGATCGGCATCGGCGGCCAGCCCGACTGGCAGCTCTCGGTCAAGCGAACGCAGCGCATCAATTGAGCGCGATGACCGAACCCGCGCCGCTGCTGCCGGCCGCGAGCGCCATGACGCGGCCCGGCCGGTGGGTCTGGATCATCTCGACCGTGGCCGCACTCGGCGCTGGCCTCGTGCTCGCTTTCCTGCTCGCCATCGCGACCAATAGCCCGGCGCTCTACGAACGCCACTACGTCTGGCTGTTCTGGGTCAACGTGGCGCTGG
>JAYTYH010000003.1:0-6450 GCA_043742485.1 Rhizobacter sp. | reverse complement strand
GGCGCCAGGTTCAGCGGCAGGTTGCTGCGCGGCGGTGAGGCAGGCGCCGCGTCCCGGGTGGCGGCCATCGCGACGTCGCCCTCGACGGCCAAGGCGAAGCGGTAGCCGCGGCCAGACACGGTGGCGACCGCGCCGGCGCCCAGCACCTTGCGCAGCGCCGACACCTGCTGGCGCAGGTTGTTTTCTTCGACGACGAGCCCGGGCCAGACCAGCTCGAACAGCTCGTCGCGCCCGACCACCCGGTCGCGCCGCTCCAGCAGGGCCAGCAGCATGTCGAAGGCACGCGCGCCTACGGCCGCGTCCTGGCCGTCGGTGAGGAGGCGGCGCTCGGCCGGCCGGACTTCATGGCGGCCGAATCGGAAGGGCGAGGGATTCAAGGGCATGACGAAAACGCGGCAGCGAGCCTTCACAGTTTCGCCGCCTTTCACAAGCTTTCACAGCGGCTTCATGGCGTGTGCGGCGAAGGGCCGGGACACTGTTTCGTCCACCCGAAACTCCACCCACAGCGAAGGAACCACGACATGAATCCGAATCAGGCACTCTGGGAAAAAGGCGACTTCACGCGCATTGCGCAGACCATGCGCGCAAGCGGCGAAGCCCTGGTGAAGTCGCTCGGCGTGACCCGAGGCATGAAGGTGCTGGACCTGGGCTGCGGCGACGGCACGACGGCGTTGCCCGCGGCGCAGCTCGGTGCCGAGGTGCTGGGCGTCGACATCGCCGCCAACCTGGTCGCGGCCGGCAACCGGCGCGCGCAGGAAGCCGGGCTGGGCAACCTGCGCTTCGTCGCCGGCGACGCCTGCGACCTGCAGTCGCTCGAGAACGCGCGCTTCGACCTCGTCGTCAGCGTCTTCGGCGCGATGTTCGCGCCCAAGCCGTTCGAGGTCGCCAAGGAGATGGTCCGCGTCACGCGGCCCGGTGGGCGGGTCGTGATGGGCAACTGGATTCCGAACGACCCCACCCTCGTGGCTCAGATCCTGAAGATCAGCTCGGCGTATTCGCCGCCGCCGCCCGAAGGCTTTGTCAGCCCGATGACCTGGGGCGTCGAGAGCAACGCCGTCGAGCGGTTCACTGCCGCCGGTGTGGCGCCTGGCCGGGTCTCGTGCGCCCGCGACACATTTGTCTTCGAGTTCGCCGGCAGCCCGGCGCAGTTCGTCGACGAGTTTCGGACGTATTACGGCCCGACGATGAACGCCTTTGCCGCCGCTGAAAAGGACGGCCGCTCGGGCGAGCTGCAAAAAGAACTGGAGGGCCTGTTCGAGCGCCAGAACAAGAGCGGTCGCAGCGACCGCACCACGGTCGATGCGACCTACCTGCGCGTGACCGCCGATATTTCCTAGTGGATGACCAGCGGCTGCGAGGTGAGCGCGGCGAAGCGACCGATGTAGTCGTCGATCTCCTCTTCGCTCGGCGTGCCAGCCATCAGGACCTCGGCGCCGGCCTTGAACGTGTCGGCCATGGCGCCTTCGATGAAGATGTCCTTGCGGGCGAACTTGTCGACGATCTCGAAGCCGCCACGCCTGGCGCTCTCGTCGACGGCACCGGCCGCGGCCGGGAGGTCGAAGGCGACGACGGTGAAGCTGTCGGAGTTGTAGAGCATGTGCATTGGCGGATTCTCCTGTTCACTAGGTGCGGGCCGGAGCCGCGAATGCAAGCCGCTGGGAGACCGGCTCAGGACGCTGGCTCGATCGCCTCGAGCAGGAGGTCGAGCTCGGGGCCACCGGCGGCGTTGCGCTGCGTCACGCGGGCCGGCAGGTACGAATGCGCGGGGTCGAGCCAGACCTCGTAGCCGCGGTCGTAGGCGCTGCCGTCGCGCACCAGCTTGACGGCGTGCACCGTGCCCGCCGCCGTCTCGACGTTCTCGCGGCCCGCGTAGCGCAGGGTCCAGACGCGCGCGTCGCCGCGGGCGCCGACCACGACCATCGTGATGTGGCCGCCTTCAACCAGCCGCCCCGGCTCGGCGCTGGCGATGGCGGCGAGCTGGATCATCCAGCTCAGCTGGTCTTGGCTGCCGGCGAGCAACGGCCACGCCGTCTTCGGGCCCGAGAAGGTGATCGTGCCGGCTTCGCGCTGGAAGTTGGCGGCCTGCGGCGCCCGCCGTGCGCGCTGGTCGAGGAAGCGCACCGGCGCCAGCCCGGCGGCGTCGATGCCGCCTTCGCTCGTGAGCTTGAGCAGCGTCAGGCCGGCGATGCGGGCCTCGAGCGCGAGGCTGTAGCCATTGCCACCATGGCGCCAGCGGATCTCGCCGGTGCCGCGCAGGAAGCTGGAGCGCACCTGGTAGCGCAAGGTCACCGGCGCCGGCAGCTGCGTGCGGTAGACCGGCGGCGGCAGCTCGCCGGCGGCCAGCAACGGCTGCGTGGCGATGCTGGCAGCGCCGACAGCGGCATCGACGGCGGGCATGCCGACGACGGCGGCTCGGACGAGCGGCGACAGCGGTTCGCTCGCCGCGGCCAACGTCAGCGTCGGCTCCGGCAGCGCCGACGCGCTGCCCGGCGGTGGCGCCACGTCGGCGACGCTCGACGGCGGATCGGCGGTTCGCCCCGGCTGGCGCGCCGGCTCAGGCGCCGCACGGACCGGCCGAGGCCGCGGCGCCAACACCGGCGTCAGCGTCGCTACCGGCTGGGGCACCGCTTCCGTCGGCGCTTCCGTCGACGTTTCCGTCGGCGCGTCTGCAGGCGCGATTTCGACCGGCGGCGATGCGATCGTGCGCACCGTCATCGGCGCGCCGTTCACATCACGGCCGGCCCCGATCGGCACCGTGTCGAAGCCACCGAGCAGCGCCGCGTGGCCGAGCAGCACCAGGGCAACGACGCCGGCCCAGGCGCGACGCTGCCGCGAGCGCGCCGCGGCGAGGGCTTTCGGTTCCAGCATCGACAATCGGTTCTCGATCCGCAAACGATGTCCTCAAGCCCTATTCGCAAGCGCGCGCCGTGATTCGGCGCGCGACTCGCGCACTGCCAGGAACACCACCATGAAGCTCGCCACGTACCACGACGGCTCGCGCGACGGCCAGCTCGTCGTCGTCTCGCGCGACCTCGCCACCGCCCACTATGCCAGCGCGGTCGCGAACCGGCTGCAGCAGGTTCTCGACGACTGGAACTTCCTGTCGCCCCAGCTGGAAGATATCTCGTCCGCGCTCAACGACGGCAAGGCCCGCCACGCCTTCGCCTTCGAGCCGGCGCGCTGCATGGCGCCGCTGCCGCGCGCCTACCAGTGGGCCGACGGCTCGGCCTTCGTCAACCATGTGGAGCTGGTGCGCAAGGCCCGCAACGCCGAGATGCCGGCCAGCTTCTGGACCGACCCGCTGATGTACCAGGGCGGCAGCGACGACTTTCTCGGCCCGCGCGACGACATCGTCGCCGGCAGCGAGGAGTGGGGCATCGACTTCGAGGCCGAGGTCGCGGTGATCACCGGCGACGTCGCCATGGGCGTCGCGCCCGACGCGGCGATCGACGGCATCCGCCTCGTCATGCTGGCCAACGACGTCAGCCTCAGAAACCTGATCCCGGCCGAGCTCGCCAAGGGCTTCGGCTTTTTCCAGAGCAAGCCCGCCACCGCCTTCAGCCCCGTTGCCGTCACGCCCGACGAGCTGGGCACCGCCTGGCACGGCGGCCGGCTCCACCTCGACCTCGAGAGCACCTGGAACGGCCGGCGCGCCGGCCTTTGCAACGCCGGCGAGGAGATGACCTTCCACTTCGGCCAGCTCATCGCCCACCTCTGCAAGACGCGCAACGCCCGCGCCGGCTCGATCTTCGGCAGCGGCACCGTCAGCAACAAGGACTGGTCGCGCGGCTACTCCTGCATCGCCGAGAAGCGGGCGATCGAGACCATCGAGAACGGCAAGCCGGAAACGCCGTTCATGAAGTTCGGCGACACCATCCGCATCGAGATGAAGAACAGCGACGGCCAAAGCCTGTTCGGGGCCATCGAGCAGAAGGTCACCAAGCTCGCCGCCGCCTGAGGCGCGACCGCGAGCCGACCGGGACGAGAGACGCCGGACAAGAGATGCGCGACGAGCTGCCCGGCACGCTGAAGATCGTCACCGTCTGGCTGCTGCTCGGCGTCGCGGTCTTCCTCGCCTTCCAGTGGGTCCAGCACGAGCAGGCGAAGACGCGCTTTCATGTCGACGGCGGCGGTGTCGTCGAGATTCGGCGCGGCAGCGACGGCCACTACCACTGGCCGGGCACGCTCAACGGCCGCGCCGTCGACTTCCTCGTCGACACCGGCGCCAGCGGCATCGCCATTCCCGCCGCTCTCGGCCGCGAGCTCGGCCTGGTGTCGGAAGGAAAGATGCGCTCGAGCACCGCGGGCGGCATGGTCACGGGCGACGTCATGCGCGCCGACCTGACGCTGCAGGGCGGCGTGCGCGCCGAGCGCATCCGCGTCGTCGCGCTCGGCGGCCTGGCCGACAACCCGCTGCTCGGCATGGACATGCTCGGTCGCCTGGCCTGGCATCAGGAAGCGGGTGTGCTGCGCATCGACCTGCGTTCCGGCAGCGCCGGCGACCGCCAGTCGAACCCGCCTTGATCCACTCCCTGCGGCGCGGCTAAGCTCGTCGCATGAACCGCTTTTCTTGCGTCATCGCTCACGTCGTCGGCCGCTCCATCGCGCATTGCATCGACCGCTTCGCCGGCCGCTGCCTGCTCGCGTCGGTGTTCGCGTTCCAGCTCGTGCCGAGCCATGCCGCGGCACCGCCCGCCGGCTGCCCGCCGCAGGCCGCACCGCTCAGCGCCGAGGTCATCGCCGCGGGCCGGGGCCAGGCGCGCGACCATGGCTTTCTCTGGCGCGTCAGCAAGGACGGCCGTTCGTCGTTCATTTACGGCACCTTGCATGCCGCCCGCGAAGCGTGGATGTTCCCGGGGCCGACGATCGTCGAGGCCATGCAGGCCAGCGACGTCGTCGCCCTCGAGCTCGACGTCCTCGACGCCGACATCCAGCGCCGGCTCGCCGCCGCCATCGGTCCGATTCGCGCCGAACCGCTGCCGGCGCCACTGGCGAGCCGGCTCGAGCGCCGCCGCGCTGCCGAGTGCGTCGACGCGGCCGCATTCGCCGGCTTCGCACCCGAGTTCCAGATCGCCTCGTTGACGGTGCTGGCGGCCCGCCGCGACGGCTTCGATCCGGCCTACGCGATCGACCTCGTCCTCGCCGGCACGGCGCGCAACCTCGGCAAGCCGGTGCTGTCCCTGGAGACGCCCGAAGCGCAGATGGCGGCGCTGCAGATGCCGACCCAGGCCGAGACCGTCGCCTTCGTCAGGGCCGGTCTCGACGACCTCGATTCCGGCCGCGCCCGGCCGCTGCTGCGACACATGGCCAAGGCCTGGGTCGACGGCGACTACGCCGAGCTGTCGCGCTACGCCAAGTGGTGCGAATGCATGCGCACGACGGCGGAGCGCGCAGCCATGAAGCGCCTCCTCGACGACCGCAACCCGGCGCTCGCCGAGCGCATCGACGCGCTTCACTCCGGCGGCCAGCGGGTCTTCGCGGCGATCGGCAGCCTGCACCTGATCGGCCCCGGCGGCGTGCCGGCGCTGCTGAAGCGGCGCGGCTACAAGATCGAGCAGGGCGACTTCTCGAAATAGGCCCGAAGCCCGGTGGCGGCCGGCTGCGGCGCACAATCCGCTGGCCCGGCGCGAGCTGAAAACCAAACGGGCAAGGAGACAAAAAGATGAGCGACGCCAGCAGCTTCAACACTCTCGTTCCCGGCTTCGATTTCCTGCAGAGCCTGGTCAAGAACGCCGGCTCGGCTTTGCCCGGCATCGGCCAGTGGGTGGCGCCGACGCTCGACCCCGCCGAGCTCGAGAAGCGCATCGGCGAGCTGAAGACGGTGCAGTTCTGGCTCGAGCAGAACGCGCGCATGCTTTCGGCCACCATCCAGGCGCTCGAGGTCCAGCGCATGACGCTGTCGACGCTGAAGACGATGAACGTGCAGATGGGCGACCTCCGCGAGACGCTGAAGATCAAGACGCCCGGCGGCTTCGCGGCCACTGCGGCGGATGCAGCCACGACCGGGGAAGCCGCCGCACCGGCAAAGAAGAAGGCGGCGACGCGGCCCGGCGATGCCGTCGATCCGATGCAGTGGTGGGGCGCGCTCACGAGCCAGTTCACCCAACTGGCGACCAACGCCATGAAAGACAGCGCCACCGACGCTGCCAAGGGCATGGCCGCCAACATCGTGAAACAGTCGTTCGACGCCGCCACGGCGCCGGCGCGGGCAGTCGTCGAGGCGGCGAAGAAGAGCGTCGGCAGCAGAGCGAAGCCGGCGCGCAAGAAGGCCGCGGCCTCGCTTCGCTGACCGCCGTGAACGCAACGTGAACGCACCGCTGCCGCAAGCCGCCGCCCTGTCGGTGACCGAGCGCTCGCGCCGCCAGGCCGAGACGGTGGCCGCCCTGGCCGAGGTGCTGCCGGCGCATGCGCTGCTCTGGCACAGCGAAGACACCGTGCCCTACGAGTGCG
>JAYTYH010000002.1:0-14044 GCA_043742485.1 Rhizobacter sp. | reverse complement strand
GCCCTCCAGACGCGCAGCGTCATCGACTCGGTGCGGACGACGTTGTTCTCGGTGTTCATGCGGCTCGAGAAGTTGTTGCCGGTGCCGATGCGCGAGGTCTGCCAGCTGCCGACCATCTCGACCCAGGTGAGGATCGATTCGAAGTTGAAGCGGCCCCAGAGCCGCGCCGACTACTGGAAGCAGAAGGCGGCGACGAGAGCGAGGATGGCCGAGGTGCCGACCAGCGAGAAGCGGTTCTGCTGCCACGGCGCGGTGGCGTCGAAATGGCGCACGAAGACGAGAGTCATCACGATGGCGACGAGGACGAGCGCGGTGGCGTAGAGGTCGAGCAGGAGCAGGGCGCGATGGCGCGGCGTCGCGATCGCCGAGGCGATCGTCGGTGCCGCCATGCCGGAGATCGGCATCGGCTGGCTTTCCTCGAAGAGCTCGCCCGCGAAGTTGCCGGCCGTCGTGGCCGCAGCCGTCACCGGATCGATGCGCGCGTAGCGGCGGTTCGGAATGCGCTCGGTCCAGCTCGACTGCATCAGGCGATCGAGCTCGTCCATCAGCGTCGACGGCGGCGAGTTCATCGACAGGCGCTGCTGCTCGACGCTGGCGCGTGTCTGCGGCGAGGCGTCGACCTGCGCCAGGATCGCGGCCATCGCCAGCGCGCAGGCGACCAGCGCGGTGGCCAGCATCACGAAGGTCTGGGTGTCGAGCGTGAAGGCGCCGAGCGAAGGCAGCTTCGGCGCGACGAGGTCGATCGCGACCGGCCCGAGGATGGCGACGGCGATCAGGCCGACCAGCGACAGCCAGGTCACACGGGCCTTGAGCTGCGTCAGGATCGGTCGCAGCAGGAAGACGACGCCGAAACCGAAGTACAGGATGCCGATCCACGGCCGCGTCACGGCGTTGCCGAACACGAACCACGAGAACGCGAAGCTGGCGAGCGTGGCCGCGATCGCCATCAGGTTGAACATGTCGCGGCGCGCCAGCAGCTGGACCTCGCGCGGCGCCGTGATCAGCGTCGGCGCCCAGTGATAGAGCAGGCCTTCGATGGCGCCCTGCGGCTCGGGATAGATGAGGCCGCCCTGGCGCAGCATCTCCTTGACGGCGACGGCGGCCGGCGAGCCGCCAGTGGCGCCGGCCGGGATCTCCGGCGCCAGCGAGGCTGGCCGGCCGCGGCCGAAAAAGAAGCGCAGCCGCGTCGCCGCCGTCGCTGCCGCGGCCAGGCCGGCGGCGAGCAGCAACAGGCCGGCCACGAGCGGCGCCGCGACCAGGCGCAAGGCGCTCTCTTCCATCGCGCTCTTCGCCCAAAGCAGGCTGACGACGCCGGCGATCACGAGCAGGCCGCCGCACAGCCAGAGCAGCCGGTTCTGCAGCCGGTACGGGTTGGGCAGTTCGAGCCGCTTCGATTCGGAGCCGTATTCATAGGACATGGCGGGGCTTCGGATCGAGGTGCGCGGGGCGCCGAGTCTACGGTCAGGCGCGGGCGCCGTTGGCTTGCGCTTGGTCCCCTTTGACGATGTCCGAGCCGCCGATGTCCGCGCCCTCGCGTTCCTGCCGCCGCTCCCGCCAATCCAGCTGCCTGCCGCGCTTCGATTTCGCATCGCCGGCGCCGGCCTGGATCGGCGAGAGCGCCTTCGTGGCACCGGCATGCGCGAGCCGAGCCGGGTCGCGATGCGCTTCTTCGAGTCGACTGGCTCGCCTTGGCCGCCTTGGCCGCGTTGCCGGCGCCAACAAAGTCACGGCGCGCGGGGCCGGCTCAAGGCGCAGGGAGGGCGGCCGATAACTTCGCTATCCGCGTGTGCCTTCGCACACCGGACCTGCGACCCATGAAGCCAGCCACCACCACCGAGATGATCGACGTCCAGGCGCTCCGCGTCGGCATGTTCGTGCATCTCGACGTCGGCTGGATGTCGCACCCGTTCCCGCTCAGCAGCTTTCGCATCTCGACGCCGGCGCAGGTGGCGACGATCCGCTCGCTCGGCATGCAGCGCGTGCGCTGGAGCCGGCAATACAGCGAGCTGCTGGCCGACGACGACGACGACGACGCGGCGCCTGCGCGTCCCGGCCCGGTGATAGCTACGAACGGCGCCGCCGCCAACGAAGCCGATGAAGTCACCGGCCCCGCCGGCCTCGCGACCGACCACGTCGACAGCACCGCGAACGCGCTCGCCGACGCTGCCGCGATCGAGGCCCGCGCCCTCGCCGAGCGGCGCCGCAAGCTCGAATCGCAGCGCGAGTCGCAGCGCGTCTTCGAGCGCCAGTACGTCGAGGCCTCGCGGGCCTGCCGCCACATCATCGAGCTGGTGCCCGGCAAGCCGCACGAAGCGCGGGCGCAGGCCGAGGCGCTGTCGCGGGCGATCCTCGAGAAGATGGTCGGCGAGCAGGACCTCTGCATCCGCATGCTCACCGAGGCGTCGGGCGACAAGGCCTCGATGCACGCCATGAACGTGGGCATCGTCTCGCTGCTGATGGGCCGCTGCTTCGGCTTCGGCGACGAGGAGATGCAGGACCTCGGTGTCGGCGCCATGCTGCACGACGTCGGCAAGCTCGAGATGCCGGCGCGGCTGCGCCACCGCGAAGACAACTTCTCGCCGAGCGAGACGCGCGTGTACGAAGAGCACGTCGAGATCGGCATCGTCCAGGCCAGGCGCATGGGCCTGTCGGCCGGCGCCACGGCGGTGATCGCGCAGCACCACGAGCACGCCGACGGCAGCGGCTTTCCGAACAAGCTCAACAGCGACCGCATGACGATGGCGGCGCGCATCGTCGCCCTCGTCAACCGTTACGACAACCTCTGCAATCCGCACCTGCTGGCGCGGGCGCTGACGCCGCACGAGTCGCTGTCGCAGCTGTTCGCGCAGGGCCGGGCCAAGTTCGACACCTCGATCCTGGGCGCCTTCATCAAGATGATGGGCGTGTACCCGCCGGGCTCGACGGTGCAGCTCACCGACGACCGCTACGCGCTCGTCGTCGCCGTCAATTCGGCGCGGCCCCTGAAGCCGCATGTGCTCGTCCACGACGCCGCCGTGCGCCGCGACGAGGCGCTGGTGCTCGACCTCGAGACCTCGCCGGGCCTCGGCATCCGCCGCAGCATCAGGCCGCAGCAGCTGCCGCCGCCGGCCGCCGAGTTCCTGGCTCCGAGCGCCCGTGTCGCCTACTTCTTCGAGCCGTCGGCGCCGGCCGACGAGCTATGAGCAAAGCGGAACCAACGGCCGGCCGCGCCCCCTCGGGGGGCAGCGCCGCGGCGTCAGCCGCAAGCGTGGGGGTGCCGTGAACAACCCGCTGCCGGTGGAGCGGTTCAGCGTCGCCGAGGCGGCGCGGCGAACCTGGCCCGTGCTCATCGAATCGATGCTCGAGGCGGTCTGCCTGGTCGAGCCAGAAGCGCTGCGCATCGTCGCCGCCAACGCCGCCGCCGGGCGGCTCTTCGGCGTCGAACCCTCCGATCTGGTCGGCCGCGACATGCACGCCACGGCGGCGACGCCGGAAGACGCCGCCTTCTGGTCCGGCGTGGCCGATCGGCGCGGCGCCGACGTCGGCATCGTCTCGGAAACGCTCGTCGTCCATGCCGCCGGCCGGCCGGTGCCGGTGTTGCGCCGCGTCAGCCGCATCGAGCCGGCGGCGGGCAACGTGATCTACGTCGTCGCCATGCACGACCGCAGCGAGGCGGTCCGGGTCGAGCGCGCTGCCGGCATCGTCGCCGCCGAGCTCGCGGCCACGCTCGAGTCGGTGCGCGACGGCGTTCTCGTCGTCGACCTCGCCGGCCACATCAGCAACTTCAACCGCCGCTTCGCGGCAATCTGGGAGTTGCCCGACGAGATGCTGCTGCTGCGCGCCGACGACGAGATCTTCGACTGGATGCGCCAGCGCGTCGCCGAGCCGGGCCTCTACATGCGCCGCCTCGCCGAGGTCGATGCCTCCGAGATGCTGCAGGCGAGCGACGTGATCGTGCTGCGCAGCGGCGCCGTGCTCGAACGTGCCAGCGTGCCGCAGCGCAGCCAGGGCCGCACCATCGGCCGCGTGTTCTCTTACCGGGTCGTCGCCGCCGGCCTGTCCTGAGGCGCCGCGGCAGTGCCCGCCGGCGCCGGCGGGCCCGGCCGCTACATTGGGAGTCCGCCCACTCCCGGACCCGCCCATGACTGCCCTCGCCGGTGCTTTCGAACAGCGCCTCGGATCGCTCCGTCTGCCGCTCGCGGTGGTGTTGCCTGGCGGCCGGCGCATCGGCCGTGCCGACGCCGCCGTGACGCTGCGCCTGAACGACTTGGCCGCCCTCGGCCATCTCGTCACCGGCCAGATCGGCAAGGTCGGCGAAGACTATGTCGAGGGCCGCATGGACTTCGACGGCGGCGTGCGCGAACTCATGGCGGTAGCCGCCGAGCTGCTGCCCGGCGATCCGACCCTGAGCGGCGACGAGCCGGCGCCGCTCTCGTGGCTGCGGCACCTCCGGCAGATCGCGAAGTCGCGCGCCCATCACCAGCCCGGCACCGACGCCAGGCAGATCCAGTTCCACTACGACGTCTCCGACGATTTCTACGGCCTCTGGCTCGACCCCAAACGCATCTATTCGTGCGCCTATTTCCGTGAATCCGGGATGTCGATCGCCGAAGCGCAGGAGGCCAAGCTCGAGCACATCTGCGCCAAGCTGATGCTGCGGCCGGGCGAGCGTTTCCTCGACGTCGGAGCCGGCTGGGGCGGCCTGCTGCTCTGGGCCGCCGAGCGCTACGGCGTGCAGGCGCAGGGCATCACGCTCAGCCGCAACCAGCACGCCTACGTGAACCGGCTGATCGCCGAGCGCGGCCTCGACGGGCGCGTGCGCATGGACCTGCTCGACTACCGCGAGCTGGCCGAGAGCGAGCCCTTCGACAAGATCGCCTCGGTCGGCATGTTCGAGCACGTCGGCCGGGCCCAGCTGCCGGACTACTTCGCCAAGATCCATCGCCTGCTCGCGCCCGGCGGCCTCGTCCTCAACCACGGCATCACCGCCAGCGGCACGAAGAACGACAAGCTCGGCGCCGGCCTGGGCGACTTCATCGAACGCTACATCTTCCCGGGCGGCGAGCTGCTGCACGTCTCCCACGTGCTGGCTGCCACCGGCGAGGCCGGGTTCGAGGTGCTCGATGTCGAGAGCCTGCGGCCGCACTACGCGAAGACGCTGTGGGCGTGGAGCGACGCGCTCGAGGCCCGGCTCGCCGCGGCCCGCGCGCTGACGAGCGACGCCGTCGTGCGCGCCTATCGGCTCTACCTTGCCGGCAGCGCCATGAGCTTCGAGCGCGGCTGGATCTCGCTTTACCAGATGCTGTCGGCGCGGCGCAGTGGCGACGCGGCCTCGGGCCCGATGCGCGGGGCACAATCTGCCTACCCCTTCAACCGCGCCCACATGTACCCGCCGCGCTGACATGACGATGTACCGATTCAAGTCCAAGGCCGATGCCGACCTGCTCATGCTGGCCCCGGCCGGCGACCAGATCCTGCGCATCGTCGGCAAGGAGCCGGCGAGCCAGGGAATCATCCCGGCGGCCGAGCTGGCCGAGGCCCTCGCGGCGCTCGAGGTCGCCATTGCGGCCGCCGAAATGGCGCGCCAGGCTGGCGCCGGCAAGGCGGAAGAAAAAGATGCCGGCGCCACTGCCGTCGGCCTCGGCCAGCGGGCCTGGCCGATGCTCGAGATGATGCGGCGCTCGCTGGCCGAGCGCGCCGACATCGTCTGGGGCGTGTGAGGCCGGCCGTCGTTTGAGCGCAGCCGATCCGCACGAAGCCGGCGTCACCCGCATCGTCGCCGTCCGCCATGGCGAGACGGACTGGAACGCCGAGATGCGGATGCAGGGCCAGCTCGACACGGCGCTCAGCGCGCGCGGCCGCTGGCAGGCGCGGCGGGCCGGCGAATCGCTGGCGACGGAAGCATTCGACGCCGTCTTCGCGAGCGACCTGGCGCGCGCTTTCGACACCGCCCGGGCGATCGTCGAGCGCGTCAATCCTGAACGGGCGAAGAACGACGGCGCGCCGCTGACCATCGTCACCGACGCCGGTCTGCGCGAGCGCAGCTTCGGCGTTTTCCAGGGCTCGACCTATGCCGAGATCGACGCGCGCTGGCCGCTCGAAGCGCCGCGCTGGCGCAACCACGAGCCCGACTTCGGACCCGAAGGCGGCGAGACCTTTCGCGACTTCAGCGCCCGCGCCGTCGCCGCCGTGACGGGCATCGCCGAGAGCCAGCGCGGCCGCTCGATCCTGATCGTGACGCACGGCGGCGTTCTCGATTGCCTGTACCGCGCCGCTTCGCGCATCGACCTCGGCGCGGCGCGCTCATGGGCGCTCGGCAACGCCGCCATCAACCGCCTGCTGCACACCGCGCAGGGCTTCGCGCTGGTCGGCTGGAGCGACACCTCGCACCTTGACGGCGCGACGCTCGACGACGGCAGCGAAGGCGAGGCCGCGGTCGCGTCGCGATGAACGCGTCTTATCTGCCGAAGGTCGGCGATGCCGTCGCCTGCATCGACACGCCGGCGCTGGTCATCGATCTCGACGCCATGGAGCGCAACCTGGCCGCGATGGCGGCGTTCGCCAAGGCCCACGGGCTGCGCCTGCGACCGCACGCCAAGATGCACAAGAGCGCGGCGATCGCGCGCCTGCAGATGGCGGCCGGCGCAGTCGGGATCTGCGTGCAGAAGACGAGCGAGGCCGAGGCTCTCGCCGCGGCCGGGATCTCAGACATCTTCATCTCCAACGAGGTTTTCGACGCCGCCAAGCTGGCCCGCGTCGCGGTGCTCGCCGGCCGCATCCGGCTCGCCATCGCGGTCGATTCGATCGAAGGCGTCGACCGGCTGGCCGAGGCGATGGCGCCGGCCGGTGAGCGGGTCGGCGATGCGGTGATCGATGTCTTCGTCGAGGTCGATGTCGGTCAGGGCCGCTGCGGCGTCTCGCCGGCGGCGGCCGGTGCGCTCGCCCACCGAGTCGTCTCGCACTCGCCGCCCGAAGGCGGCCTTCGCTTCGCCGGCCTGCAGGCCTATCACGGCGGTGCCCAGCATCTGCGCGGCGCCGTCGAGCGCGCCGCGGCATCGCACCACGCCGCCGCCATGGCGCGGGCGGCGCAGGCGGCCGTCGGTGCCGCCGGCATCGCCTGCCCGCTCGTCACCGGCGCCGGCACCGGCACCTTCGCCGTCGATGCCGGCGCCGGCGTCTG
This sequence comes from Rhizobacter sp., assembly GCA_043742485.1. Taxonomy (GTDB): domain Bacteria; phylum Pseudomonadota; class Gammaproteobacteria; order Burkholderiales; family Burkholderiaceae_C; genus Schlegelella_A. The sequence continues at coordinate 6,885 of JAYTYH010000002.1, read as the reverse complement.
GGGCGAGCTGCAGGTCGGCAGCTACCTGTTCATGGACCGCGACTACGCCGACAACGGCGTCGACGCGGCCGCGCCGGCGTTCGAGCACGCGCTCTTCGTCAAGAGCCAGGTGATGAGCCGCGGCGCCGCCCACGCCGTGATCGATGCCGGTCTGAAGGCGCACAGCGTCGATTCCGGGCCGCCTCGTGTCTGGCAACGCGAGCTCGATTTCAGCCATGCCAGCGACGAGCACGGCGTGCTGCGACTGCGCTCGGGGGCGACGGCGGCCGAGCTACCGAAGCTCGGCGAGATCGTCTGGCTGGTGCCGGGCCATTGCGACCCGACCGTGAACCTGCACGACCGCTACGTCGCCGTTCGCGGCGGCCTGATCGCGGGCCACGTCGAGGCGGTCTGGCCGATCGAGGCCCGCGGCTGCACCAGCTGAAAGGTGTGCGCGGGGCGGCAGTCTTGCGCCGGGCCGACGCTAGGGCAATTCCTCTGAGGGCTAACCCGGGAAACAGTGCTGCCGGCCGTCGATCTCCGCGCCGGCGCTCCTAGACTGCGCGTCCACCTCGCTGAAGCGCGTTCAACCTGATGAACGCACTGCGCGAAACGCCATGCAGCCCCGAATCGACTTCTCACCTTTGATCCGCACGCAGCACCCAAGCGGGCGCGCCCGCTCGGGTGCTGCCGGCCTGGTGCCGGCGGTGTCGCGGGCGCTGGCCCTGCTCGAGCGCCTCGCCGATGCGCGCGGGCCGTTGAGCCTGGCCCGGCTCGCCACCGACCTCGCCTTGCCGAAGAGCAGCGTTCACGGCCTCTGCGGCACGCTGGTCTCGCTCGGCTACCTGCGCCGCCGGCCCGACGGCGCCTTCCTCATCGGGCCGCGCGTCATGGGCCTGGCCGAGGCCTTCGTCTCGGGCACCGACGTCGCCCAGGAGTTCGCTGCGCTCTGGGCCGACGCCGGCACGGCGCCTGAAGAAACCGTCGTGCTCTCGGTGCTCTCGGGCACCGAGGCGCTCTACGTCGGCGTGCGCAACAGCGCCCGCCCGCTCGGACTCGCCTTCAACGTCGGCATGCGGCTGCCGGCGTATCTGTCGGGCAGCGGCAAGGCGATGCTGGCGTTCCTGCCGGCGCAGGAAGTCCGCCGTCGCTTCGTCGGCGGCCTGGGCAACCGCCTCACGAAAAAGGGCACGCGCAGTGTCGAGGCGCTGTTGAAGGAGTTGGCGATCACGAGAAAGCGCGGCTGGAGCGTCGACGACGAAGCCGTGCGCGAAGGCGTGTACTCGTTCGGCGCGCCGGTGTTCGGTGCCTCCGGTGAGGTGGTGGCTGCTGTATCGGTCTGCATCAACAAGGCGATGCTCGGCGCCGACCAAGGCGCCCGCCACCGCGAAGCGGCGCTCGCGGTCTCGAGCGCGCTGACGACGCGCCTCGGCGGCGACGTCGCCCGCGCCCGTGCGCAAGGCGAGGGAGCGGTGGCATGAGCGGCGAGTTCATCCTCGAGACGCATGCGCTCACCAAGGAGTTCAAGGGCTTCGTCGCCGTCGACAAGGTCGACCTGCGCGTGCGCCGCGGCTCCATCCATGCCCTGATCGGCCCGAACGGCGCCGGCAAGACGACCTGCTTCAACCTGCTCACCAAATTCCTGAAGCCGACCTCCGGCCGCATCGTCTTCGACGGTGCCGACATCACGTCGGAGAGCTCGGCGGCGATCGCGCGGATGGGCGTCGTGCGCTCGTTCCAGATCTCGGCGGTGTTCGCCCATCTCTCCGTGCTCGAGAACGTGCGCGTGGCGCTGCAGCGAAAGCTCGGCACCTCGTTCCACTTCTGGAAGCCAGAAAGCTCGTTGCACGTGCTCGACGCGCATGCGATGGAACTGCTAGCGTCGGTCGATCTCGCGTCGTACGCCACGGTGACGGCGGTCGAGCTGAGTTATGGCAGGAAGCGCGCCCTCGAGATCGCGACGACGCTGGCGATGGACCCGAAGCTGATGCTGCTCGACGAGCCGACGCAGGGCATGGGCCTCGAAGACGTCGACCGCATCCGGGCCCTGATCAAGAAGGTCGCGGCCAGCCGCACCGTGCTGATGGTCGAGCACAACATGAGCGTGGTGGCTTCGATCGCCGACACGATCACGGTGCTGGCGCGTGGCTCGACGCTGGCCGAGGGTCCATACGCCGAAGTGGCGAAGAACCCGGCCGTGATCGAGGCCTACATGGGCAGCGCCCAGACCGACCTCGTCGGCGCCCACGGGTAACCACGACGATGGCGCAACGCTTCCTCGAGATCACGGGCCTCAACGGCTGGTACGGCGAGTCGCACGTGCTGCACGGCGTCGACTTCCACGTCGACGAAGGCGAGGTCGTGACGCTGCTCGGCAGGAACGGCGCCGGCCGGACCAGCACGATGCGAGCGATCATGGGCCTGATCGGCACGCGCACCGGCTCGATCAAGGTCAAGGGCCAGGAGACCGTCGGCATGGCGACGCACCGGATCGCCCGCCTCGGCATCGGCTACTGCCCGGAAGAGCGCGGCATCTTCTCGTCGCTCACCGCCGAGGAGAACCTGATGCTGCCGCCGTCGCTCGGCGCCGGGGGCCTGAGCGTCGAGCAGATCTACGCCATGTTCCCGAACCTGAAGGAGCGCGCCGCGAGCCAGGGCACGCGGCTTTCCGGCGGCGAGCAGCAGATGCTGGCGGTGGCGCGCATCCTGCGCACGGGCGCGAAGCTGCTGCTGCTCGACGAGATCTCCGAGGGCCTGGCGCCGGTGATCGTGCAAAAGCTCGGCGAGGTCGTGAGGACTCTGCGCGAGCAGGGCTTCACCATCGTCATGGTCGAGCAGAACTTTCGCTTCGTGGCGCCGCTGGCCGACCGCTTCATGGTGATGGAGCACGGCCAGGTGATCCAGCAATTCACGCAATCCGAACTGCCGGCGCGGATGGAGCGCCTGCACGAGTACCTGGGCGTCTAGACCGGCGGCGCCTGCCTTTCCGTTCTTTCCACCTTTCGAATTTCCACAGGAGACATTCCTCATGTTCAAGCTCAACAAGATTTCCGCCGCCTGCGCGCTCGCAGCCGCCGCCCTCGTCGGCGTCGCCGCCCCGGCCCAGGCCCAGATCTCGGGCGACGTGATCAGGATCGGCTTCATCACCGACATGTCCGGCCTCTACGCCGACATCGACGGTCCGGCCGGCGCCGAGGCCATCAAGATGGCGATCGCCGACATGGGCGGGATGGTCGCCGGCAAGAAGGTCGAGCTGCTCGTGGCCGACCACCAGAACAAGGCCGACGTCGCCGCCGCCAAGGCGCGCGAGTGGTTCGACACGCAGGGCCTCGACATGCTGATCGGCGGCACCAACTCCGGCACCGCTCTGGCGATGGCCAAGGTCGCGGCCGAGAAGAAGAAGCCTTTCCTCGCCGTCGGCCCGGGTAGCTCGGCGCTCACCAACGACCAGTGCTCCGCCTACACGATCCACTACGCCTACGACACCGTGGCGCTGGCCAAGACCACCGGTCCGGCGGTCGTGAAGTCGGGCGGCAAGAGCTGGTACTTCCTGACCGCCGACTACGCCTTCGGCACCGCGCTGCAGAACGACGCGTCCGAAGCCGTCAAGGCCGCCGGCGGCACCATCGTCGGCTCGGTCCGCCACCCGCTCTCTACCAGCGACTTCTCGTCGTACATGCTGCAGGCGCAAGCGAGCAAGGCGCAGATCCTCGGTCTGGCGAACGCCGGCGGCGACACCATCAACTCGATCAAGGCCGCCAACGAATTCGGCGTTACCAAGACGATGAAGATCGCCGGCCTGCTGATGTTCATCAACGATGTGCACTCGCTCGGCCTCAAGGCCACGCAGGGCATGTACCTGACCGACAGCTGGTACTGGAACGAGTCGCCCGAATCGCGCGTCTGGGCCAAGCGGTTCTTCGAGAAGATCAAGCGCATGCCGTCGTCGCTGCAGGCTGCCGACTACTCGGTGACCCAGTTCTACCTGAACGCCGTCAAGGCCGCCAACAGCGACGATGGCGAAAAGACGATGGCGCAGATGAGGAAGATGAAGGTCAACGACATGTACACCAAGGGCGGCTACGTTCGCGCCGACGGCAGCATGATCCACGACATGTATCTGATGCAGGTCAAGACGCCGGAAACCTCGACCACGCCCTGGGACTACCTGAACGTGGTCTCGGCGGCCAAGGGCGAAAGCGCCTTCCTGACGAGGGCCGAGTCGAAGTGCACGCTCTGGAAGTGACCGGGCAGGCCCGGCGGCACTGAACCACGAAGCGATGGAGATCTTCGGCATTCCGCTGCCGGCCTTTCTCGGCCAGCTGCTGCTCGGGCTCGTCAACGGCTCCTTCTATGCGTTGCTGAGCCTGGGCCTGGCCGTCATCTTCGGCCTGCTCGGGATCGTCAACTTCGCCCACGGCGCGCTGTACATGATCGGCGCATACGTGGCGTGGATCGGGCTCGAGAAGTTCGGCATGAACTACTGGCTCGCGCTGGTGGTGGTGCCGCTCGTCGTCGGTGCCCTCGGCGTCGTCATCGAGCGCACGCTGCTGAAGCGTCTCTACAAGATCGACCCGATCTACGGCCTCTTGCTCACCTTCGGGCTGGCCCTCATCGCCGAGGGCCTGTTCCGCGAGCAGTACGGCGTGTCGGGCCAGTCGTATCCGGTGCCCGAGGCGCTGCAAGGCGCGACCAACCTCGGCTTCATGGTGCTGCCGAACTACCGTGCCTGGGTCGTCGTGGCGTCGCTGGGGGTGTGCCTGGGCACCTGGTTCGTGATCGAGCGGACGCGCCTGGGCGCCACGCTGCGTGCCGGCACCGAGAACCCGGCGCTGGTGCAGGCCTTCGGCATCAACGTGCCGCGGATGGTCATGCTCACGTATGCCGGCGGCGCCGGCCTGGCCGCGCTCGCCGGGGTGCTCGCCGCGCCGGTCATCCAGGTGACGCCGCTGATGGGATCTAACCTCATCATCATCGTCTTCGCGGTGGTCGTGATCGGTGGCATGGGCTCGATCCTCGGCTCGATCCTCACTGGCCTCGCGCTCGGCCTGATCGAGGGCCTGACCAAGGTGTTCTACCCGGAGGCCTCGAACATCGTCGTCTTCGTGATCATGGCCATCGTGCTGGTGATCCGCCCCGCCGGCCTGTTCGGCAAGGAGGCCTGATGGCGACCGCCGCCGACAACGCCCGTCTTGCCCGTCTTGCCCGCATCGGCCTGTGGGCCGGTCTGGCCCTTTTGCTGTTGGCGCCCTTCCTCGGCGTGTATCCGGTCTTCATGATGAAGGCACTCTGCTTCGCGATCTTCGCCTGTGCCTTCAACCTGCTGCTCGGCTTCACCGGTCTGCTTTCGTTCGGCCATGCCGCCTTCCTCGGCGCGGCGGCCTACATCACCGGCTGGCTGGTCAAGTCGGTCGACGCACCGGCGATCGTGGGCGTGCTCGGCGGCGCCGCCTTTGCGGGCGTGCTCGGGCTCGGCATCGGGCTGATCGCGATCCGCCGCCAGGGCATCTACTTCGCGATGATCACGCTGGCGATGGCGCAGATGATCTATTTCGTCTGGCTGCAGGCGCCGTTCACGCATGGCGAAGACGGCCTCCAGGGCGTGCCGCGCGGATCGCTGCTCGGCATCTTCTCGAGCCAGAACGACCTCGCGATGTACTACGGGGTGCTGGCTGTGTTCGTGGCCGTGTTCCTGTTCATCATGCGGATCGTGCACTCGCCCTTCGGCCAGGTGCTGAAGGCGATCCGCGAGAACGAGCCGCGCGCGATCTCGCTCGGCTACGACGTCGACCGCTACAAGCTGCTCGCCTTCGTGCTCTCGGCCACCCTGGCTGGTCTGGGCGGCGCCCTGAAGACACTGGTGCTCGGCTTCGCCACTCTCTCCGACGCGCACTGGTCGCTCTCGGGCGAGGTCATCCTGATGTCGCTGCTCGGCGGCCTCGGCACTTTCGCGGGGCCGGTGATCGGCGCCTTCACGATCATCGGCCTGCAGGACTACCTCGCCGACCGCGTCGGTTCCTGGGTCACGGTGATCATCGGCGTCATCTTCGTCGTCTGCGTCGTCGCCTTCCGGCGCGGCTTCGTCGGCGAGCTGATGGCGTGGTTGAAAAAGCGCTCAAATTACACTGTCGCGGACGACGGCAACAAGGGCGAGCAGTGACATGAGCAAACGGATGACGAAGAGCGCACTGGACGAGATGCGGACATTGGGGGCGCTGAACCCCGTCGGCCACGCGATCCTGGCTTTCCAGGCCGACGCGGTCACCGCCGACGCCAGGAGGGCGTTGCTGGAGGCGGGCTTCCAAGACGCAGACATCCTGAGCCTCACCGCCGGCGAGCTCTTCCCCGACCTCGCCGACATGATGCGCAACGCCAGCGGCGCCGCCGGCTTCGGCTACGAGATCGTGTTGATGCGCCGCTACATGACGCTCGCCAGCGAAGGCGCCGGCTGGCTCGTCGTTTACTCGCCCGACGAAGAGCAGATCAAGAAGGTCGCTGCGGCGGCCAAGCAGTTCGATGCGAAGTCGGCCGTGCACTACGGCCGCCTGGCGAGCGAAGACCTGGTCTGATCGGTGTCGCCTGCGGCCGCGCTTCAGGGCCGGCCGTGGGCCGAGAACCAGTCGATTACCGCCTGGCTGGCATCGAGCTGCTGGCTCTGCACGCCGCCCGAGGCGTTGGTGACCGAGAACGAGCTGCCGCGCGGCCAGTAGTGGCCGCCGCCGACGATCTGCAGATGCTGCAGATCGCCGCCGGCAGCGCAGCCCGCATAGGTGCTGCGCACGACGCTCGTGCCGTCGGCCGCCGCGATCGGTGCCAGCGTTGTCGCCGTCGCCGCGCCGCATCCGTTGCGCGCAGCCCAGTCGGACAGCGTCGCTGGCACGGAGACGTAGAGGCCGTTCTCGATGC
>JAYTYH010000001.1:0-5970 GCA_043742485.1 Rhizobacter sp. | reverse complement strand
CGCACCGCCTTTCCGCCGATCGGCGAGCTGCCCTATCTGCTCACCTTGGCCGCGCACGGCTTCTACTGGTTCCGGCTTGCCACCGACGTCGCCGTGCCGCGCTGGCACGACGACCGGCCGCCGATCGAGAACCGCCCCGTGGTGATCCTGTCGGACGGCTGGAAGACCCTGTTCGCCAACCAGGTGCCGGTCTGGCGCATCGGCGCGGTCGGCAAGACGCGCGAGCAGCTCGAGACCGAGACGCTGCCGCACTTCATCGAGGCCCAGCGGTGGTACGCGTCGAAGGGAGAAGCGGTCACGCGCGCCACCATGGGCGCGCATGCGCGTTGGGGCTCCGACTGGCTGCTGCAGCTCGTGGAGCTTCAGGGCCCGGCCGAGGACGCGAGCTATTTCGTGCCGCTGTCGCTGGCCTGGGAGGACCGTGACGACGAGCGGCTGAAGGCGATGGTCGGCTCGGCCGTCGCGCGGGTTCGGCAGCAGGCGCAGGTCGGCGTCATGGCCGACGCCTTTGCCGACGAAGGCTTCTGCCGCGCCGTGATCGCATCGATCGGCGCCGGCGAGAGCATCCCGGCCTCGGAAGGCATCTTCCGCTTTGTGGCGACCGAGGCCTACGCGGCCGTGACCGGCGACGAGCTGGCATCGCTGCCGGTCGGCCGGCCGCTGGCACAGAGCAGCAACTCGATCGTGACACTCGGCGAGCAGCTGTTCCTGAAGGGCTACCGCCGCATCCGCGCCGGCCGCAACCCGGAGTTCGAGGTCGGCTGCTACCTCACCGACGTGGCCCGCTTCGAGCACGCGGTGCCGGTCGCCGGCGTGCTCGAGCATGTCGACAACGAGGGCACCGTGCGCACGCTCGCGCTGGTTCAGGCGCACGTTCCCAACCAGGGCGACGGCTGGAACCTGTCGCTCGACTATCTGAAGCGCTTTGTCGACGCCAGCCACAGCGCGGCCGAGATTCCGGCCGACGTCCATGCCGCCTTCGTGGCGCTGGCGCACACGCTCGGCGTGCGCACCGCCGAGCTGCACATCGCCTTCGCCAGCAGCAGCGGCCACTCCGCCTTCGACCCCGAGCCACTGACCGAGGCCGACGCTGCCGCATACCGCGCCCGCGTGCTGGCCGATCTCGGCACCACCTTCGAGTTGCTCGAAGCCGGCCAGGACAAGCTTCCCGATACCGCGCGTGCCGACGTGCAGGCGCTGCTCGCGGCGCGCGCGCGGATCGAAGCCCGCATCGACGCCATGCGCAAGGTGCCTTCCGGCATGCAGAAGCTGCGCATCCACGGCGACTACCACCTCGGCCAGGTGCTGGTCACGAAGAACGACTTCGTCATCATCGACTTCGAGGGCGAACCAGGCCGCGACTTCGAGGCGCGGCGCGCCAAGCAGTCGCCGCTGCGCGACATCGCCGGCATGCTGCGCTCGTTCAGCTATGCACAGCACAGCGCCCTGCGAACGCTCGGGCCCGCCGCCCCGGCGAGCGGCGCCCTGGCGCCGGCCCTCGCCGACTGGGAAGCGCAGGTTCGCACGGCCTTCCTCGCCGGCTATGCGTCGGCGGCGAACGACGGCCTCTGGCCGGCCGGTGTCGACGGCCCCGATGGCCTCCTCGGCCTGTTCGTACTCGAAAAGGCGCTCTACGAGCTCCGCTATGAATCGAGCAACCGACCCGACTGGATCGACATCCCGCTGCGCGGCGTGCTCGACGTCGTCGCGGCCGCCTGACCCACCAAGGAATCCGTGAGCTCCACCACCTCGCCCATCACCGCCGTCTGGCCCGGCAGCCCGTATCCGCGCGGCGCCACCTGGGACGGCGAAGGCGTCAACTTCGCGCTCTTCTCCGAAACCGCCGATCGCGTCGAGCTGTGCATCTTCGATCGCGATGGCGCCCACGAGGTGCAGCGCATCGCCCTGCCGGAGCGCACCGACCACGTCTGGCACTGCTACCTGCCCGAAGCGCGTCCAGGACTGGCCTACGGCTACTACGTGCACGGCCCGTACAAGCCCGAAGAGGGCCTGCGCTTCAATGCCAACAAGCTCCTGCTCGATCCCTATGCGAAAGACTTCGTCGGCGAGCTGCAGTGGAACGACGCGCTCTACGGCTACACCGTCGGCCATGCCGACGGCGACCTCTCGTTCGACGAGCGCAACAGCGCGCCGTACCTGCCGAAGTGCCGCGTCCTCGAGCCGGCATTCACCTGGGGCGATGACCGCGCGCCCGCCATTCCGTGGCACGACATGGTCGTCTACGAGATGCACGTCAAGGGCTTCAGCATGCGCCATCCCGAGGTGCCGGAACCGCTGCGCGGCAGCTATGCGGCGCTGGCATCGGCACCGGCCGTCAACTACCTGCGCTCGCTCGGCATCACCACCGTGGAGCTGATGCCGGTGCACGCCTTCGCCAACGACCGCTACCTGGCCGAGAACAACCTGCGCAATTACTGGGGCTACAACACGCAGTCGTTCTTCGCGCCCGAGATGCACTACGCGAGCTCGCAGAAGGTCAAGGAATTCAAGACGATGGTCAAGACCCTGCATTCGGCAGGCATCGAGGTCATCCTGGACGTCGTCTACAACCACAGCTGCGAAGGCAACCAGCTCGGGCCGACGCTGTCGTTCCGTGGCATCGACAACGCGGCCTACTACATCCTCGCCGAAGACCGGCGCTACTACGCCGACTTCACCGGCTGCGGCAACACCGTCAACATGTCGCACCCGCGGGCGCTGCAGATGGTGATGGACTCGCTGCGCTACTGGGTCGACGAGATGCACGTCGACGGCTTCCGCTTCGACCTGGCCTCGGCGCTGGCCCGCGAGCGCGGCCAGGTCGATCACCTCGGCGGCTTCTTCGACGTGATCCGCCAGGACCCGACGCTGAACCGCGTCAAGCTGATCGCCGAACCCTGGGACCTCGGCATGGGCGGCTACCAGGTCGGCAACTTCCCGCTCGGCTGGGCCGAATGGAACGACCGCTATCGCGACGGCATTCGGGCCTACTGGAAGGGCGACGGCGGCCTCATCGGCGATGTCGCCAAACGCCTCACCGGCTCGTCCGACCTGTACGGCCGCTCCGGCAAGAAGCCGCACGCCAGCATCAACTTCGTGACCGCGCACGATGGCTTCACGCTGCACGACCTGGTCAGCTACAACGACAAGCACAACGAGGCCAACGGCGAGGAGAACCGCGACGGCAGCAGCCACAACCTGTCGTGGAACTGCGGCGTCGAGGGCCCGACCGACGACCCCGGAATCAATGCGCTACGCGAGCGCCAGAAGCGCAACTTCCTGGCCACGCTGCTCCTCTCGCAAGGCGTGCCGATGCTGGTCTCCGGCGACGAACTGTCGCGCACGCAAGGCGGCAACAACAACGCCTACTGCCAGGACAACGAGATCAGCTGGCTCGACTGGACGATGACCGACGAGAAGACGGCCCTGCTCGGCTTCGTGCGCCGGCTGATCGCGCTGCGGCGCAGCCACCCGACCTTTCGCCGTCGCGATTTCTTCGCCGGCCGCGCGCTCCATGGCGGCGGCCTGACGGACCTGCTTTGGCTGAAGGCGGACGGCCAGGAGATGTCGGACGCCGAATGGGAGCATGAGCACGCACGCTGCCTCGGCATGTACCTCTCGGGCTCGGCCATCTCCGACATCGGTCGCCACGGCCGTCCGATCGTCGACGACGACTTCCTGGTCGTCTTCAACGCCGGCCACGACGATGTCGCGTTCCACATGCCGGCGATCGAAGGCGAGCCGTGGCGCGCCCTGATCGACACCCGCGAGGCTTCGGGCGTGGCTGCCGAGCGCAGCCTGGACGGCGGCGCCAGCTATCCGCTGATGGGCCGCTCGCTGGTCGTGCTGACTCGCAAGGCCGCCGGCGCGTGAAGCACGCGCACGTGTCGCCGTTCGGGGCTCAGCTCGGGGCGGGACCGGACGCCGGGTCGGACACTGGGTCGGACGCCGGGTCGGATTTCTCGACGACGTTCCGCCTCTGGGCACCGAGCCAACCGGCGGTGTCGCTCCGGCTTGGTGGCGCGGAGCCCGAACAGCACGCGATGCGGCGCAACGCCGACGGCTGGCACGAGTTGACGAGCCACGGTGCCGGGCCGGGCACGCGCTACGGCTTCGTCATCGGCGACGCTTCGGTGGTGCCCGATCCGGCCTCGCGCTCGAACCCCGACGACGTGCACGGCCTGAGCGAAGTCGTCGACCCGCGCGCCTACGAATGGCACGACGACGACTGGCGCGGCCGGCCGTGGCACGAGGCCGTGATCTTTGAGCTGCACGTCGGCACCTTCACCGCCGAGGGCAGCTTCGCGGCCGCCGCCGAGCGGCTCGAAGCGCTGCGTGCCGTCGGCATCACCGCCATCGAGCTGTTGCCCGTGGCCGCTTTTCCGGGCACGCGCAACTGGGGCTACGACGGCGTGCTGCATTACGCCCCCGACGCCAGCTACGGCCGACCCGACGACCTCAAGGCCTTCGTCGACCGCGCCCACGGCCTCGGCCTCATGGTGCTGCTCGACGTCGTCTACAACCACTTCGGTCCCGACGGCAACTACCTGCACGGCTATTGCCCGGAGTTCTTCAACCCGCGCCACCAGACGCCGTGGGGCGCCGCCATCAACTTCGACGGCGAGCAGCACGAACCGGTGCGTGCCTTCTACGTCCACAACGCGCTCCATTGGGTCGAGGAATATCGCTTCGACGGCCTGCGCCTCGATGCCGTCCACGCCATCGCCGACGAGACGCCGCGCCACATCGTCCACGAGATCGCCGGCGCCTTGCGCGAGGGGCCGGGGCGCCAGCGACGGATTCACCTCGTGCTCGAGAACGAGCGCAACGAGGCCGGCCTGCTCACGCCCATGGGTGCGATCGCCGGCGACGGCGCCAGTGCCCAATGGAACGACGACCTGCACCACGCCGCCCACGTGCTGCTGACGACCGAATCCGATGCCTACTACGCCGACTACGCCGAGGCTCCGGCCGCGCGCTTCGCCCAGGCGCTCGCCGAAGGCTTCGTCTACCAGGGCCAGGCCTCGGCCTTCCGCGACGGCCAGCTGCACGGCGAGCCGAGCGACGGCCTGCCGTCGACGGCCTTCGTCTCGTTCCTGCAGAACCACGACCAGATCGGCAACCGCGCCTTCGGCGAGCGCCTCGATCGGCTGGCACCTGCGGCGCATCTCGATGCCGCCTACGCCTGCCTGCTGCTCTCGCCGCACGTGCCGATGCTGTTCATGGGCGAGGAGTTCGCGGCGTCGACCCCGTTCCTGTACTTCTGCGACTTCGAAGGCGAGCTGGCCGAAGCCGTCACGAACGGCCGACGCAAGGAGTTCGCACGCTTCTCCGCCTTCGCCGACGAGGCGTCGCGGGCGCGCATTCCCGATCCGTCGGCGGTCTCGACTTTCCTCGCGTCGAAGCTCGACTGGAGCGAACGCAACGACGGCGAGCATGGCCACCGACTCGCGTGGATCCGGCAGTTGCTGACGTTGCGACGCGAGCGCCTCGTGCCGCTGCTCGGCGGCGGCGTAGCCCGTGGCATCTACCGAGCCGACGGCCGCGTCATCGCCGTCGACTGGGCCCTGGCCGACGGCTCGCAATGGTCGATGCGTGCCAACTTCAGCGATCGCACGCTACCGGTCGATCTGCCGGGCGGCGCCGATGAAGTCTTCTCGGCCGGCGTGTCGGCGGCTGCGCACGGCGGCCCGGCGTTCGCTCCCGCCGCCGTCTGGGTCGGCCGGGCGCCGCGATGACGACCGACCGTGACGTCCTGTCGCGCCTGTGCGCCCGCCACGGCGTGCTGACGAGCTACTCGGACATCTGGGGCCGGCCTCACGAGGCGCCGAGCGAAAGCCTGATCGCCCTGCTCGCCGAGCTCGACGTCGATGCCGGCAGCACCGAGGCAGCGCTGGCCAGCGAGCGTCGCGATATCGAGCGAAGCGCGAGTGCGCCGCCTCCCGCGCATGCCGACGACATCGACCGCGC